>JAEZFH010000232.1 GCA_023437885.1 Bacillota bacterium
ATCTTACCGATACCGATACCGATAAATATGGAAGCAAAAGCACCGACCAACTGGGCACCAAAGATAGCACGGATACCGTAGTTTACACCGATTGCAGTTAAAATCGGCATATAAGCAAAGGCAACACCCATAACGTTGGGTAAGCCCATACCGAAGCCAAGAATCGGGAATAACTGTAATAAGGTAGTGAGACCGCCGATGATCATAGCTGCCTGCATTAAAAGAATTTTCTCTTCCTCAGGCAGTCCCAGCAACTGGGCAACCAAAATAGGAGGAGTTATGTTTCCTACAAGCATGGCAAGTACATGCTGTAACGCTTGAGGTACGGACGCTCCCCAGCCGGGTTTCCCGTTTAGTTCAAATAATGATGTTTCTGTTCTTTCTACTCTCTTCGCACTCATAGATAATTTTCCTTTCCATTCTGTTCTTTGTAACACGATTACATACGGAAGTCTCCCGCTTGATGATTGATTAATTTGACACGGAAAGCCTGTACATTAGTTTGATTAATCAATCTAATTAATGGTAAAAAAAATAATGGTGTCAATAAAAAAATCAAGCTGCATTTCCTTTATTAACCTTGTAGAAAATCACCACACCCTCTCAATGCATTATATATTTATTATACAATATATATATAAAAAATGGAATAGTGCATTTTAATATTTCAACAAATTATATTAAAATTATTTAAAATGCTTCAAAATATTATAAGATTGACTGAAAGAATTCCTGCTGGGATGCATATAGCGGACAACGGAGGCGGCATGCCGATCCGCTGTCGAAAGACTGTACAAAAGTAACACAATCTAGTATAATTACTGCAATGGTTTTATTTTCACTGGATGTTCTTGACAGTACCTAGCGGTTTTGCATCCGTGGTACGGTGAAGGGATTGGATTTGGAGGTTATAAAATGGCAAACAAAAGAATGAGATGGAAGCAATGGACCGGAGGCAGCCGCTTCGGGGTTGGGATATGCCGTATGATTCTGGCAGTCTGCCTGGCGGCGGCACTTATACATAATATGAAGCCGGCAGCAGTAGCAGCCGCCGGGGAGGATAAGGGTGTGCTTCATGCCTTCTACCCCTCTAATGCAGCGTTTTCCGGGCAGGTGCAAAAATATATTGACAGTGTGGATTCCCTTAGCTTTGCCTGGGGCAGAATTGATGCCGAGGCTCCCGGGCTGATTAATACACAAAAGGGACAAAATGGAAATTGGGGCTTTTATTATCCCGAGAATTTTAATCTCCCGGTGGAATATGCCAAGAGCAAGGGAAAGAGCATACAATTGAATATTTATATGGACGGAAGCGATTGCAGTGAGCTGCTGCCCTATGAAGATCAGCGAAGCATTATGATCGGGGCGATTGCAGCGCATTTACAGGCTGACATCACCCAGGGAAAGGGTATCTATTTTGACGGTATTGTAATTGATTTTGAGGGTCTGCGCAACACCTCCGGAGATAAGAAAGCGATATATTATAACGGAAAGCAGATCAGTTATTATTTCATCCGGTTTCTAACTGAATTGAAGCAGCAGCTGGCTTCCATGGATAAAAAACTATATGTGGCAGTCAATCCCGGAATATATTATGATGGCTATGACTATGCACAGATTCTTGATATTGCGGACCGTGTCATCCTTATGGCACATGATTACGAACCGGCAGAGAAGCTTCAGAAGAGCCAGGTCAGACAGTATACCGGCTATAATGCCCTGGAGCCGATTAATAGTATGGCTCCCATACAGTTAGTAAGGCAGGCATTGAATGAGATGCAGAAGGCAGCGCCGGATCAATCGGTAATTTCCAGGGTATGGCTGCAGATTACCTTTGACAGTGCTCAGTGGCAGTTTGATGTCAAGGATGGAAAGGGCTGGGAGAAGCTGAGTGATACCAGCCTGAGCCGTGAGGGAAGGTTGACGCCGTTGTATCAGTCCATCAAGGCCCGCGTCGATAATACGGACGGTCAGGGCAAAAATATTACCTACGGCTACAACAATGAGCTCCAGTCCCCTTACATACAATATTTCAATAGCTCCGACCGGTCCTGGAATGTCATTCTCTATGAGGACAGCAACAGTATCCGTGCCAAGATAGAGCTGGCGAAGGCTTACGGACTGGGAGGAATATCGCTCTGGAGCCTTGCCAATGTCCCTGACTATACGGATGCCCGTGGAAAGGAATTTCATCTGGATGGCTGGACAACGATATTGGATCAAATGTCCGGTTACAGCGGGCAGCCAAAGAAGCAATATATCAGTATTGCGGATGCAGGAGTGGAGCAAGCGGTAAGAGGAAAGCTGGGCAAAGCCTCCGGCAAATTAACCACCGCGGAATTGCAGACCATTTATCGGCTGAAGCTGCCGAAGGGAGTAAAAAGTCTGAAGGATTTAAAATATTTGCCCAATCTGGAGTACCTGGATGCACAGCAGCTGGGAATTAAGGATATTTCCGGGCTTGGAAGCCTGAAGAAGCTTCGGGTGCTCTATCTCCAGCGCAACAGCATATCGGATATCAGTGTGCTGAAGAAGCTGACGAAGCTGGAGATATTATCTCTAAACGGCAATCAGGTCTCGAGCATCACCCCCTTGGCTACCCTGACCGGTTTGAAGGAGCTTTACCTGCGTGAGAATAAGATTGCGGATATGACTCCTGTCAGCAAGCTGGGCACCTTGGAGGTACTGGAAATCGGAATGAACAGCATCCGGAAGATCGATGCAGTTAAGAAGCTGAAGAGTTTGCGTCTGCTGGCTTTGGATAATAATAAGATTACGGATATACAGCCCTTGAAGGAGCTTACCGGTTTGGAGACATTATACCTGCAGAGAAATTCCATCAGCGACATTACGTCTCTCTCCGCGCTAAGCAATTTGAAGCTGTTATCCTTGAACGGAAATAAAATCAGCAGCCTGAAGTCCTTAAGCAAGCTTACCCAGCTGGAAAAGCTGTATCTTAAGGATAATAAGCTGACCAGCATCACTGCACTGAAGAACCTGAAAAAATTAAAGGAGCTTTATCTGAGCGGGAATTCAATCTCCGATTACAGCCCGGTAAGCGGTCTGTTGATAGTCCAGAATTTTACCGGTGATTTTAAATAAAGCATTATATAATAGTAAAAGAATACTTACTGCAAAACTGGTTTTCAAATGATATGCTCCCCTGAAGCAGACGGATTGATAATTTATCCATCTGCTTCAGGGGAGCATATCATTTTGGCGTTGCAGCGGTCTTATATTATTTATAGGGATACAGTCCGTTTGTCCCATAGACAAGCAGTTTTACCATCAGACTGGCAAGCATCTTCGGGTCGTCGGCACAATTCTCATCCAGCCAGTGCCGCATGATACTTATAAGGCCGTCCAGTGCAAACCGCTTTAAATACTGTATAATCCGGGGAGGAAGGGATCGCTCTCCCTGGAATTCTTCGATGATTTTTTCCTGCGCCAGCAGCATCAGTTCGTGTTGAAAAGAGGAATCTCCATTTTCGCTCAGCAGCACTTTCAAAAGGGCGGCGTTGGCTTTGCCGTATTCCAATACCTTAACAAGGACCGAAATCCCGCTGTCCGATGCTTCCAGAAATTGAGCCGAGAAAACCTGCTCCTTCACATCTGCAATGATTTCCTGCTGGATAGCGATCAGTAAAGCATATTGATCCTTATAGTGTGCATAAAAAGTGCTGCGGTTAATATCCGCTGCTTCACATAGCATCTTTACCGATATTTTAGAGATGGGCTGTTCCTGCATCAGCTCAATCAGGCTTTCCCGGATCGCCAGTTTAGTTATGCGAATCCTCCGGTCTTCTCTTTTCCGCTCCATAGTGGTACTCCCTTTTGTAAAATTTTTATTAATTTCCAACGGTATTGAAAAGTGTGTTGATTATTGGGCAGGATTATAAACACTGCGGGTTGATTTCTCTATCTCTACCTATTATAATACTGCATTGTAGGTTACACAAGTGATAGATTTATAAACGACACAGTGTTGACTAATAAAAATTAGCAGAAAATGAGGAATTCAGGATGCCATATATTGATTTTAACGATGTTACCAAAAAATACAATACCGGAGGAGCCGCTATTCAAGCACTGAATGCTGCCAGCTTTACGGTAGAG
>JAEZFH010000245.1 GCA_023437885.1 Bacillota bacterium
GGATATACCGTGGCTTCAGTATGGAAAGTAACGCGGTCGTATAGATAACTTGGGAAATCATAGTTATCCCAATCGGACGGGTTATTGGGATCTGATTTATTTGCCGCAAGGCCGATACTTAAGACAATAACAAACAATATTGAAACAACGAGGACCCGTGCAGCGGGTTTTTTGAAGTTCATCGCATTCCGGATCCTCTCCTTGATATTTCCTTCGCCAAATGCGAGAGGACTGTCATTAATAAGTTGCCGTCCTGTCGCCAGGGACAGAAGAGAGGTTGAATATTCCTGCTTTATTTCTTCACCCATTTTCTTTAAAACATGTTCATCGCAGGATATTTCCATGTCCTTTGCAAAGCACACAAACGCTACCCATACAAGCGGATTGAACCAATGAACAGTCAGTGTGAGAAAAGCAATTACTTTAAAGATATGGTCAAGCCGTCGTATATGTGTCTGCTCATGCTGGATAATATAGCTCTGTTCCCGATCCGTCAGTGTTGACGGAAGAAATATTTTCGGCTGCATCACACCGATCACGAAGGGAGTGGGTATGTGATCTGCAAGATAAATATTGCCACGCAGAGGTACCGCACCAATAAGCTTTTTACGCAGGAGCAACAGGGATACTGCGCTGTAGATAAGCATCACCGCCATACCGGAGAGCCAGAGAACTGTTACAGCCGCCATCTGCCACTCCAGCGGATCGGCGGCAGTCTGTTCTTCCCCTTGAGGCAGATTGTGGTTTATGGCATCATTGATCATCGGGAGAGGCAGGTCTACCTTTGGATGCTCCGTATGTACGATATCGGCGGGAATATAAGTGATACTGTTGTTGATAACGTCAGGGGTGTGGAAGATGCCGAGAAACGAAAACTCCGATGAAAATGACACAGGGCATAAAAGCCGGAAAAAGACCACCAGCCAAAGTGTGTAAGAAAAAATTTTCGGAGCCTTTTTCAGCAGTTTACGGGCAATCAGCACATAAATGATAACAATTCCTGCGGTAAGACTCATATTAAGGATTTTAGGGAGCAGCGTATATACCCACATCAAAATTCACCCCGTTTCTCCTCGATCAGCCTTTGCAGCTCGTAGATTTCCTTTTCGGATAGCTTTTTTCGCAGAGTAAAGGCTGCAAGGAATTTCGGAAGCGATCCGGCGAAGGTTTCGTCCACAAATCTTTCGCTTTGTAAGGCGTGGAATTCCTGTTTGCTCATGAGTGAGGAAACCATACCGCCTGCATTCTGAAAGATACCGCGTTCACAAAGACGGCGCAGCATGGTATAAGTAGTTGACTTTTTCCAGGTCAATTCCTTATCGCAAAGCTTCACCAATTCACCGGAGGAAATGGGCTCATTATTCCATATTATCTCTGCAAATTTTGTCTCCATTGCTCCTAATTTATAATCCTCCATATTAGAACCTCCCTATGAGTTTAACGGTATTAAACCTATATAATGAGTTTAATACCGTTAAACCAAAATGTCAATAGCTGAAGAAAGCTATCATTCAAGATTCTTTACCTAAACCGGCTAAACTATCATAAACAATGAAACGATATTTACATCTATTCTTTCATAATGTAGAATAAAAGAATGAAAGTAACAATAAAAGAATGAATGTAACAATAAAAGAGTAAAAGTAACAATAGAAGAATGAAAGTAATAATAAAAGCGGATGAGCAGATAGATCGCTGATAAAAATAAGACTGATATGGAATAATACTAGGAACGGAACGAATGATACATCATATACGAAGCATTAGACTAAGGAGGGATATACTATGGAAAATGAGTCTATGAAAGACACAAAATCCCCGTCCCAATTAATCGACGAAAGAATTGAGGAGTTGGGTGACTGGCGGGGGCAGATGCTTTCAAAGGCACGAAACCTGATCAGACAAACCGACCCTGAGATAGCTGAGGAGTGGAAGTGGAGAGGGACCCCAGTGTGGTCCTGTAACGGGATGATATGTACCGGAGAAACCTATAAGAGCGCTGTGAAGCTGACATTTGCCAAGGGTGCGTTGCTGGAGGATCCTTCCCGGCTTTTCAACTCAGGTTTGGATGGAAATGTCCGAAGAGCCATTGACCTCCATGAGGGAGACGAAGTGGATGAGGAGGCGCTGAAGGAGTTGGTTCGAGCTGCGATTGCCTTAAACCGGTCCGGGCGAACGAAATAATATTTACAAAGAGGTTAAGTTCAACCAATATACAGGGATATGGACTTAACCTTTTTCAATGCAGCCGAAAATGGTTTTTTATAAAGCATCCCAACTGGTTGCAATTTGTTTGGGGGAAATATTAGGGATAAACAATTAAACATAATTTATTATGCGTGCCACGGATACTACGGCTAAAGTTGTGAAAGAAGTGGCTAAGGCGATCAGCTATAATTTTAAAGAGTACAATATTACTTTTCCCGGTAGGTAATCAGCTAACCCAGCGGCTGATACGGAAGGAAAGCTGTAAAATAATAATAAGTATTGCCTGGGCAGGAAGAAAATGGTAATATACACATGAGTAAATCAATCGTGAAAGGGTATATCAGGGGAAGAATGATGAAAATGCAAAAACACCTTCAAGCCAAATTTCTTATTATCGCACTGGCACTGGGAATGCTGGGATGCTCCAGAGAGAAAAAGACCTCGGATCTGGAGCGTGAAAACAGGGGACCGGATGTAATTACCGAAAAAGCTGCTGGGGTCACGAAAGCACCGGTCAAAGAAGATCCGTTGATATCGGAGATTGTCAAAAAACCGGTAAGACCGAAGGAGGGACCAAGGAGTATTGCCTATTTTACCTCATGGTCAGCCTATGACAGAGCGCTGCAGGTGAAAGACATTGATCCAAGCCTTCTTACGCATATTAACTTCGCCTTTGCTAATCTGAGCAAAGATGGCGAAGTGATTGCCGGAGATGAGAAAGCAGATTTATTTATGGATTTTGGGACAGAGCTTGGCGGAAGAACTGAGGATGCATACGGACATTTCGGACAGCTCAGACAGCTGAAAGCTAAGTATCCGAAGCTGAAGGTATTAATCTCAGTCGGCGGCTGGGGGTGGTCGACTAATTTCTCCGATGTCGCAGCCGACCCGGTAAAACGTGACCGGTTTGCTGCCTCTGCTGCAGAATTCGTTACAAAGCACGGCCTGGACGGCGTCGATATTGATTGGGAATACCCGGTGCAGGGAGGGGATAATATTACCCATCGTGCAGAGGATAATGTAAATTATACCATGCTGCTGAAAGCGGTCAGAAAGGCATTGAATGAACAGGGGAAGACCGGTGGGGACGCCTATCTGCTGACCATTGCTGCCCGTGCGGCAGAGCGCTTCATACCGGATGCAAATTTATTGGAGACGATGAATTACATTGACTTTATCAATCTTATGACCTATGATTTTCATGGTTCCTGGGATGCTAGGACGGGTTTTAATTCACCACTTTATGCCGAGGGTGAAGTCTCAAATGATACAGCGGTAACCGCTTTTTTAGAGGCAGGGATCCGCGGCAAGGACATAAATCTGGGGCTTGCATTCTATGGAAGAGGCTGGACCAATGTTGCCAGTACAGATAATAACGGGATCAACCAGGAGGCTCAGCTACCCTTTGGAATCGGATATGGATCAGGCACCTGGGAAGCAGGCGTATTCGATGCATGGGACCTGATGGAAAATTATGCGGATAAGGATGGCTTCGTACGTTATTATGATGAGACGGCACAAAGTCCTTATGTATTTGACGGCACCACCTGGATTTGCTATGATGACGAGCAGTCAATCCGGGCCAAAACGGAGTATGCTCTGGAAAAGGGCCTCGGAGGCGTTATGTTCTGGGATTTTTCCGGAGATAAGAAGCTGGTTCTGCAGAAGACAATTGCTGAAACTCTTGGCATCAGGAAGGCAGAATAAAAGCGCTCCCTGTCATTTTTAGTGCGGAATGCGTATTCAGGCATACTGCACTAAAAGGTATGGCATAAATAATAAAATTTCTCTAAAATGATGGTTTTTATTAAATATCAATAGATAAAAACTGCGTTTTGTAATATAATAGAGACAGGGAGGAGTCGAGACAAAGTCTGCTCGGCAAAAATATTAATTGAGATTAAGAATAATAACTAAATAATATTATAGAATATCAATTGGTATACTTATATAGGTTCATAATCGGTTGAACGTTTCTACCAGCTACCTTAATAGTTGTCTATAAGTATCGGCAGGCCTCTCTGTGCATACGGTAAATTATAGAATATTATTAAGGAGGTAGAAGCAGATGTATGAACCTATTTTTGTTGTGAAAGGAAATATTATTTACAGTAAGGATTCCAATGAGTTAACGATAATCGAAAACGGATATCTAGTCTGTAAAAATGGGGTATCAAAAGGGGTATACAGGACACTTCCATCCGAGTACAAGGATGTCCACCTTCGGGATTATGGGGATTCCCTGATTATCCCGGGCTTGACGGATTTGCATATCCATGCGCCTCAATATTCGTTCCGTGGACTGGGAATGGATATGGAGCTGATCGAATGGCTTGAAACCAATACTTTTCCGGAGGAAGCAAAGTTTCAGGATATAAACTATGCAAAAGAAGCCTATGATATCTTTGTGGAGAATTTAAGAAAGAGCCCGACCACCAGAGCCTGTGTCTTTGCTACAACGCATCGTCCTGCAACCTTGCTGCTGATGGAAATGCTGGAGGAATCCGGTCTGGCCACTATGGTAGGCAAAGTGAATATGGACCGCAATTGCCCGGAATATCTGAAGGAGAATTCGCCGGAGGCATCCGCGGAAGAGACAGAAAACTGGCTCCAGGAGGTTTTAATTAAAGGGTTCAAATACACAAAACCAATTATTACTCCAAGGTTCACTCCAAGCTGCACGGATGATTTAATGAGATATTTAAAGGAATTACAGGTGAAATATGATTTACCCTTACAATCTCATCTATCAGAAAATCTTGGAGAGGTTAACTGGGTGAAGGAGCTTTGTCCCTGGTCCAAGTTCTATGGGGAGGCTTATGACAACTTTGGCCTGTTTGGCCGGGACTGCAAGACGATAATGGCCCACTGTGTTTATTCGGATGATCGTGAAATTAAGCGGATGAAGGAAAATGGGGTATTTGTTGCTCATTGTCCGGAGTCGAATATCAATCTTTCCTCGGGAGTGGCTCCGGTAAGGAAATTCCTTGAGATGGGTGTGCATGTGGGAATAGGAAGCGATGTTGCCGGCGGATCTTCAGAGAATATATTTAACGCCATGGCACACGCAATTCAGGCATCAAAAATGCGCTGGAGGCTTTATGACAATTCGCTGAAGCCGCTGACTGTGGAAGAGGTATTTTATATGGCTACGAAGGGCGGCGGAGAATTTTTCGGCAAAGTCGGAAGCTTTGAAGCGGGGTATGCATTCGATGCGATTGTTTTGGATGACAGGCGTCTTAGGCATCCTCAGCCACTGGATCTGAAGAAGCGGGTGGAGCGGCTGATTTATCTCTCGGATGACAGAGAAATTACAGCAAAATATGTAGAAGGAAGAGAAGTGCTGCTTCAATAGAAGCAAGTGAGTTAATAGCAAGTGATATAGAAGCAAGTGATTAGAAGCACAAGTGATTAGAGGCACATGTGCTTCTATACATAGGAGGACGAGATATGAAACTGGGTATACTCGGAGCCGGAATGATTGTGAAAGAATTCCTGACAATTACGCCTTACTTAAAGGAGCTGGAATTAACGGCTCTTTACGGCAGGAAAAGTTCCGAAGAGAAGATGAAAGAGCTGCAGAAAAAATATGAGATTAGGAATCTCTATTTCGACTATGACGAATTGCTAGAGAGTGATGTAGATACCGTATATATTGCGCTTCCTAATAATTTGCATTTTGAGTTTGCCAAAAAGGGTTTGGAGGCCGGGAAGAACATAATTCTTGAGAAGCCGATGACATCTACCTATAAGGAGGCTTTTTTACTGAGCAATATGGCAAGAGAAAGAGGCTTATTATTATTTGAAGCAATCACTACCCAATATCTTCCCAATTATAAGAAGATAAAAGAAATGCTCCCTGCTTTGGGAGATATCAAAATTGTTCAGTGCAATTATTCCCAATATTCCAGCAGGTACGGCAGCTTTCAGGAAGGAAGGGTGCTGCCTGCTTTTGATCCCGGCTGTTCAGGCGGAGCGTTAATGGATTTGAATATTTACAACATCCATTACGCAGTGGGGTTGTTCGGAAGACCAAGGAGTGTGGAATATTATCCCAACATCGAACGGGGTATTGATACCTCCGGAATCTTGATTTTGGCCTATGATGGATTTCAATGTGTATGCATCGGAGCAAAGGACTGCAAGGCACCAATTGCGAACAATATCCAGGGCAATCAGGGATGTATCTATCAGGATAGTTCCACAAGTACCTGTGAGAAATTTGAACTGCTGATGAACAACGGAACCAGTACAGTTATTAATGAAAATCAGTATGTCCACCGTATGGTAGGTGAATTTCTGGAATTTTCGGAGATGATTTCTAACAGAGATCTGGAAAAGTGTTATAAAATGCTGGATCTCAGTTTGATCGTAAGTGAAATTCTGACGATTGCAAGAAATAAAAGCGGTATTGTATTCCCGGCAGATATCAATGCTGACAGGTAAGACAATAATAGCGGACAATTTTAAAGGAATGGTCCGAAAACAGCCAGTTGACCTATTACATTTATGTTATCCTGAGAATAGGATATTGATTACCGAATGCTAACATTTATGGTAAGCCGGAGTTCTTAACAATAATAAGAGCTCCGGCTTGATATCTCATTTGAGGTTGCTGCCTTTGGGCGGCGGAATGGAGAACATATGATACAGGATACTCAGATTGCCCTGGATCAAAGGGCGTGTTATGCCGCATTAAAAGCCCACGACGCACGCTTTGACGGCCGTTTTTTTATCGGAATATCCTCAACAAGGATATATTGCCGTCCGGTTTGCCGTGTCAAAATGCCGAAGGAAGAAAATTGTACCTTTTTCGTCAGTGCCGCCGCGGCCGAAGCTTCCGGTTTCAGGCCCTGCCGCCGCTGCCGCCCGGAGCTGGCACCCGGTCTTTCTTTGGAGGACAGCATTTCACAGATTGCACAGAGGGCGGTTATGATCATGGAAGAGAACTGCCTTGCAGATATGAAGATTACGGACCTTGCCGGCCTGCTTGAAATCTCGGACAGGCATTTACGACGGGCCTTTTCTGCACGTTTCGGCGTTTCCCCTGTTCAATACCTGCAGACACGCAGGCTTCTTTTGGCAAAAAGTCTTTTGGCAGATACGGAATTGTCTGTTACGGAAGTAGCCTTATATGCGGGCTTTGGGAGTATTCGAAGATTTAACGACTTGTTCCGGAAATACTACAGAGCAACGCCCAGCAGTTTTCGAAGCTCGGAAAAGGCAATGACTGAGAATACGGAGACCATCACTTTAAGGCTGGGATACCGGCCGCCGTATGCCTGGGATGAATTGATCGGATTTCTTGCAGAACGTGCAATTCCCGGGATCGAGCTGGTCAAAGACAGGGCCTACCATCGGACAGTTTCGATTAAAAATGGTGATAATTTATACTGCGGCTGGATATCTGTCGTAAACAAACCGAAGATGAATTCACTGTCGGTAACCATGTGCAGTGCCTTATTGCCTGTCTTGTCCAAGGTTCTTGCAAGAATACAATGCCTTTTTGATTTAAACTGCAATCCTACGGAAATATATAATAAGCTTTCTGTATTAAATGAGCTTTCACCGGACCTTTGTATCCCCGGCCTTCGTCTGCCCGGCTGCTTTAATCCGTTTGAAATGTCGGTACGGGCGATTCTGGGACAGCAGATCACGGTCAAAGCCGCCCGGACGCTGGCAATGCGGTTTGCGCATACGTATGGAGAAAGAATCAGCACGCCCTTTGAGGAACTCCAATATACCTTTCCCAATCCGGAGGTCATCTTCCGGCTTACCGCTCCAATTGAAAACCAGCTGGGGCCGTTAGGGATAACAGGTGCCCGAGCCCGCTCAATTTATGCACTGGCAGAGGCGATCGAGAATGGTGGCGTTCATTTCACTCCGGAAGCGGACCCGGAGCAGGAATTGGCAAAATTATTGAAGCTGCCCGGCTTTGGTCCATGGACAGTTCAATATATCGGAATGCGTGCCTTCGGCTGGCCGGATGCCTTTCCGCATACGGATTACGGAGTGAAAAAGGCACTTCCCGGCCGGAATGAAAAAGAGCTTCTGGAATTAGCCCAAGCCTGGAAGCCCTGGCGTTCCTATGCCACAATGAATCTGTGGAATTCACTGAAAGGAAATAAAACAAAGCAGGAGGGAGAGATAAAACAATGATATATACAAATATTGGGAGTCCTCTGGGTGAGATTACGGCAGCAGCAGAGGATAATGCCCTTACCGGACTTTGGTTTGCTGGCCAAAAATATTATCCATCGGAAACGGATGCCTGGGTCTATGCTCCGGAGCAGCCGGTTTTCATTAAGCTTCGTGATTGGCTGGAACGATATTTTGAAGGTGAAAAGAACATAACTCTTCCTGACCTTAAACCGAAGGGAACCGCTTTTCAAAAAGCGATTTGGGAGATACTGCTTGAGATTCCGTACGGCCGCGTAACCACCTATGGAGAAGTTGCAAAAAAACTGGCAAAATCAAGGGGATTGCTATCCATGTCTGCACAAGCGGTAGGGGGGGCGGTGGGCCACAACCCCATCTCCATACTGATACCCTGTCATAGAGTAGTAGGCACAGGAGGCAGCTTGACCGGATATGCGGGAGGACTCGATAAGAAAAAGGCGCTGCTTCAGATTGAGCAGGCAGATCTTGCCAGCGGGCTATTACCTGACTTCTTCTAATCCCTTTTGTCTGGCAAGCAAAATTGAGCAAGAATTATCAAGAAATTATCTTGAACCAGGGATATAATAGGCGTATCTATTTGAAAGGAGAAGATGAATGGATTACCGCTCAAAAGTGCTTGCTTCACTTACGTATATTGAACAAAACCTGGACGATAAAATCAGTCTCGATGCGCTTGCCGGGACGGTCCATCTATCAAAATATCATTATCACAGACTCTTCCACAAAATAGCCGGTGAATCCGTCAGTAAATACATTAATAAGCGGAGGATGGAAAAAGCCTCGGAGGAGCTCGTTCAGACGGAGCAGCCAATAATTGATATTGCTCTGAAATATCAATATGGCTCCCAGGAAGCGTTTTCGAGAGCTTTTCGCCAGATTTACGGTCTGACACCGGGTAGATACCGGAGAACCTATACTGCCGGCACACGCAGCAAGGTGATCAGTCAGGGCTTATATTTAGGTAAAACCATGAATATAGCCGCCTAGTTATTGACATTGATCTATGGACAGCATCCGATCACCGGGTGCACGGAGGATAATATGAGTAATTTGATACCGATGGTAATTGAGCAGACAGCCCGGGGCGAACGTTCCTATGATATTTTTTCGAGGCTGCTAGGTGACAGAATTATTATGCTGAATGGCGTAGTGACGAATGAAGCAGCCAGCACAATCATAGCGCAGATGCTTTTTCTGGAATCGGCGGACAGCAGTAAGGATATCCATTTCTACATTAATAGCCCGGGAGGCTCCGTAACGGATGGGTTTGCAATTATGGACACAATGAATTATATCAAATGCGATGTTTCAACCATCAGTATAGGGCAATCAGGCAGTGCGGCTTCCTTGCTGCTGGCATCAGGAGCCAGGGGAAAGCGCTTTGCATTGAAAAATAGTGAAATACTGATTCATCAGCCCTCTATCTCCGGTGGACTTCAGGGACAGGCTACAGATATCAAAATTCATAGTGATTGGATGGAAAAAACAAAAGAAAAGCTGAACTGGATCTACAGCAGTCTTACAGGCCAGCCGATTAATAAAATAAAAGAGGATATGGAACGAGATTATTATATGACAGCGGAGCAGGCAAAGACCTATGGATTAATTGACGAAATTCTGTCAAGCCACAGTGACGGGGAAAAATGATTCCATTGAAAGGAACGGATTGCATAACCAGTAGTGATTTACCAACGTAGAAACTCCTTTTTTGCAGATACTAAATGCGTAATCTTATATATTTCACAATGTATTTGATTATAAAATAGTTTTTGCAGGAAAGGAGTTAATTATGTCCGGAAACTATTTAGCAATCTCCAATACACCAATGCAGGAATGGGGAAGACTGTACAGTGAAGAAGAAGCGATGAATATCGGTACCATCTTCCACGACCTGAATAAACCATTTTTTGCTTCGGAAGCAGTGCAAAACAGTCCGAGTCCGATTGCTTCCGGGATGGAAAGCAGCGGCGAGCCGGAGGAGCAGCAGGAGAGAGAGCAGCTGATGACAAAGATCACTCAGTTGGGTTTTTTCCTGGATGATCTGACCCTTTATCTGGATACGCATCAAAATGATGCTCAGGCAATCCGGCAATATCACGAGAAGGCGAAAGAATATGCGGAGGTAAGAAAGCAGTTTGCTCAGAAATTCTATCCGTTGACCCGGCTCTGCATTCCGGATTGTATCAACGAAAGGGAGAAGAGCTTTTGCTGGCAGGATGGACCGATCCCTTGGGAAGGAGCGTGTGTATAAATGTGGGTTTATGAGAAACGGCTCCAATATCCGGTGAAGATCACCAAGACCTGCCCGAAGACGGCGAGGCTCATCATAAGCCAGTACGGAGGACCGGACGGAGAATTATCCGCATCCATGCGGTATCTGTCTCAGCGTTATACTATGCCGATAAAGGAAGTAGGAGGGTTGCTTACCGATATCGGAACGGAGGAGCTGGCGCATATGGAAATTATCTGTGCCATGATATACCAGCTGACGAAAAACCTGACAATTGAGCAAGCCAAGGAAGCCGGATTTGATGCCTATTATATTGATCATACCACAGCGCTTTGGCCTCAGGCAGCATCATCCCTTCCTTTTACCGCAATTGAATTTCAATCCAAGGGAGATGCAATTACGGATCTGACCGAAGACCTTGCGGCGGAGCAGAAAGCCAGAACTGTATATGATAATCTCCTCAGGATGATACCCGATCCGGAGGTACAGGAACCGCTGAAGTTCCTCAGGGCCCGGGAAATTGTCCACTTCCAGCGATTTGGAGAAGCTTTGGAGAAGACGAAGGATACCCTGGATAGTAAGAACTTTTATTATTTCAATCCGGAATTTGATAAAGGAATGTTCCAGAGCAAATAATAATCTCGTATCCTGTAATAATCCCCCGTAAGCGGCATATGCAAATCCACCGCTTGTCGGGGGATTTGCATATGC
>JAEZFH010000255.1 GCA_023437885.1 Bacillota bacterium
GGATATACCATAGCTGTAATTTAACGTTGCCTGAAGCTCGGTTACATACTTTTGCGCCAGTTTAAGCTCCTTATCAAAAGCAGCCAAATTGCCTTGCCCATAGGCTTCCTTCGCTTCCTTCAGCTCCGTGAGAATCATCTCATAGAGTATTACGGTTAATTCGCTTCTGGATGCCTGGGTAACTCTGACGGTAAATGCTTTTATCGCTTCTTTCTTCATATGCTCCTGCCTCCTATCCAAGATTTAGACGTTTCTTACTGCTGAAGCAGGGAAAGAATGGTCTGCGGTCTTTGGTTGGACTGTGCAAGCATCGAGGTTCCGGCCTGAGCCAGGACATTCTTCTGTGTATAGTTAGCCATCTCCTCCGCCATATCAACGTCTTCAATACGGGATAAGGATTCTGTCATGTTCTCTGAAGTAGTATCCAAATTCGAGATGGAATGCTCCAGACGGTTCTGGTAAGCACCTAATTTGGACCGGATTGCAGATACCGTATTGATAGCAGTATCCAATAAGCTTATTGCTTCCTGTGCGCCATCAGCAGTACCGATATTAATTCTATCAATTCCAAGAGTAGCCGGCGTAACCTCCGGAATTCTTACCGCCATGGTCTGGCCTTCGTTAGCACCGATCTGAAGGTCCATCGGTCCGGCATCCAGTACCGAGACTATGACCTGCTTGTCTGCACCTGCAGTGCCAATTCCCACTGTCGACGGAACGGTTGTAGAATTAGGAATGGTTGCATCGTTAAATATCGTACCGGTAGTTCCCGGTGCCACTTCGAAGACCATCTTGAAATCATTGCGGTCAGAGATCGTTACCTTATTTCCATCCACCGAGAGGGTGGCAGTCTCATTAAACTGAGACGGTGCTGTAGAGCTGAACTGTGCCTTTGCATCAACACCGTTCGTCTTAGCTCCCGCAATCGTAAGTCCCAGTAAATCACATAAATTTTCATTGTCGCAATATACCTCGACCTTTTGACTGGAACCGTAATTCCTAGATACAAATACCAACTGGTCCGTTGTTGCCCACGCTTTTGGAACATAGCCTCCCATATCGGCACTTCCGGTCCTAACTGTCGGATCTGCTGTTGCAAATACATTAATATCAACATTATCACAAGCATCACGGATTTTCTCGAACACATCATCCATGGTGTCACCTTCTTTTATCTCTACGGTCTCACCATTGATATTTAACGTTCCTGCCTGTGAAGCTTTAACTTTACCGGAAGCCAATGTGGTAAGATCTGATGGTGCTCCAATCAGAACCGCCTGCCTTGCATCCTCTAAAATTTCTATATTATACTGCCCGATGCCTACGGTATCCGATAAAGACACCAATGCCACATTATTATCGCTGGAATACGACTTCCGATCAATCGTCCCATCCAACAGGGGCATAGTATTAAATTCCGTATTTTTCCCTATCCGGGTAATTTCTTCATTCAACTGATCGATTTCCGACTGGATTGCAATTCGGTCCTCAGTAGTATAGGTACCGTTCGCCGACTGAACCGCCAGCTCTCTCATTCTCTGAAGCATTGACTCAACTTCCACTAACGCACCTTCCGCTGTCTGAATTACGGAGATACCGTCCGCTGCATTCCTGGAAGCCTGATCCAGACCAGAGATCTGCGTTCTCATTTTTTCTGAAATTGCCAAACCTGCCGAGTCATCTGCAGCACTGTTGATCCGGTAACCGGAGGATAGACGCTCCAAGCTCTTGTCAAGTAAACCATTGGTTTTGCCCAGCTGGTTATTTGCCTTTAAGGCCGAAATATTGTGGTTAATTCTCATTAATTATCACCTAATTCCTTTCTGTTTCGGCAGCCATCCTTCCTCCGTGTATGATGGTTCCCAGATATTTTAGTATATTTTATGTCTATAATTAAACAACGGCAAATAAAATCCTTTGCCTTATGTTCAGCCACCTCCATGTAGCCGAAATATCTCTTTTAACAAAGCTAGCGGCTTTCTTTAACTGTTCTCCGCCAAACTCACTGTCTGAACCACTGCCTTGGCTAAACGGTATAAGATACGCTCCGTTTCATTGCCCGGCAAAGTGCTCTGTTCTGTAATCTCCGGATTCTGATAGCTGTAGCTGTCATTCTCCCTGCCATGCAAGCCAAAGTCAAGCTGCTTCAGGCTCACATTGCTTTCCCCTGCCGCCTGGATAAGCTCCGAGGTATTGGCTTGGAGCCTGCCCAGCCCGTCCCGGCTGCTGCAGGTAATGAAGCCCTTCAGGGTCCGGTCCTTTAGAGAGAACTCCGCCTTGATATCACCCAGCGCTTCAGACCATACGGTAGCCGACACTCTGCCTGCTGACTGTGAGCCCCGAAGAACTGTCAGATTCATATTGGTAACTCCCTTTGCGGTTTCAATCGGTATCCGGTAGAACTCCCGGGAAGCCAGCCTTCGTAAGAAAACAGCCTGCTGTCCGATCATTTTTAACTCTGCCAGTCTGCTGCTGTCAATTACCCCGCCAAAGCAAGCCTGCTCCAGCATGGTCTTAGCCTGTACTTCCAGCTTCTCAAATGCTTCATTCATTGAAGACTTGTCGATTAATGTATCGGATAATTCATCTAATTCCTTAAGACCCTGTTCTAAATTTTCGTCATGATTTTCACTCTGCTTTTTTAATTGCCGCAAGGTAGGATTTAGCCCGTTACTCAGGAGTTGATTTGCCATCATGATATTCTGGGGTGTACTCTCCATCCGGTAATCGTTCAAAAATCGAAGGGATTGCTCCGCATTCCTGCCCAGTTCCCTTATCTGCTGCACCTTCCGGGCATGCAGCTCTTCCTCCCCAGCCCCGTCAGCGGCTGTCTCCTGCAATTGCTCCAGCAGCTTTTCCAACGAAACATCACGAAGGTTCTCCCAAAGGCCACTTCCCTCTGCCGACTGCGAAGCTGCGGATAGTGTCCCTCCTTCTGCCATATACTGACTGACACCCTGCATCTGCTCTCCCTGCTGCAATTTCAGCAGCTTCTCCGGGGAGGCTTCTTCCGTAACCTGCTTCAGTACCCGGTTCAGATACTGCAGCCGCTCCGCAGGTTCTGCTTCCTGCTCCCGGGAGCCTGTCTCTCCTTCGCCGGCAGAGCCCATCCCCTCCAGCTGCTGGGAGATGCTCTCCTTGGGGCGGGTAAGTCCTGTCAGCATACCGAAGCCATCATCGACGGCAGTATTTACTCCTCCCTTCCTCCCTGTCTGCACTGCAGTCAGTAAATTCGCCAGAGTTACTTCCTGATCCGCCTTAACCACCGCTCCCAGCACTGCTCCGTCGGACTTCTCAATATTGTATAACAAGCGGTATAAGCCGATATAAGCCTTTCTTTCCTCCGAGGTAATCCCGTTCTCCTTCTCCAGCCGGTGAAGATAGGTACTGAACTTATCCTCCGCGGTAATTCCCTGTTCTTCTTTCATTCGTTCAATTGCGTTATTCAGCTCGCTGACCGGCATCTGCAGCGGGTTAATCCCTTCTTTAATCATCCTTACCGTCACTGCCGGATGCAGATTTCGGATCAGGGAGCTCACTTCCATATCATAGGCCGTTACCTGTCCTAAGGTTTCCTTCGTTATCTCCATCCGGTTATATCCGAGAATTCTGGCGGCTCTCTGGTTCTCCAGAGTATTCTCTATATTTAATTCCGACAGCAAAGAATCCACCCTGGCAAATGCCTTATGAATGGAATCTCCATACTCCGGATTCGGCACTGTCATCAGAGTTTCATAAGCGGTGCCTGCCTTTTCAAAGACTGCCTGCAGTTTCATACCCTCCGACAGCAGTCCCGGTATAGTCTGGCTTATTCTCCCGGCCAGCGTACTTCCCAGTACCGCACTGGGAACATAACGCAGCTGTTCCATGCTTTGTGTGGTATTCTTAAGTATCTCGACTGCTTCCGGCATATCTTCCGCTTCTGCTTCCTTCAGCAGCCTTTGATAATAGCTGTCCTCCAGCCGGCGAAGCTCCTCGACCACCTTCTCCAGCCGCTCCGTTTCAACGGAAATGCCCTTCTTCTCCAATCTCTGCGCGGCCTCCAAGGTCATCTTCAGTCGTAGCTCTTCCAATTGCCGCTGTGCTTTCAGTACCTCATATTCCTGACGGGATGACGCATTCTGCTCCTCCGCCTCCGGGTCGGAGCCGGCGGTATTCCCGGGCAAGCTCCTATCCTCTGCTGCCGCCGGGACCTCTGGATCCTCAGCCTGCAAGATTGCCTTTTCCGTTACTTTCGCTCCCGTTACTGCTTCTTCCGGCCCGGTGAGCTCTTCCGGCTGAATTCTTCCGGCTGACAAATCCGATTGAATTCCGGTCAGGTTCTTAATTGTAAGCTCCCGTTTTTCACGGACAGCATATGTAACCGCATCCCTGCTGATGGTGCCCGCATCCGTTATGACCCGCTGCAGCTCAGAAATACCCCGAACTGCGAGGCTCACATCCTTGGGAGCTGCTCCGTCCTTTATACCATCAACGATACGGTCCAGAACCATATTTTTATCTGCCTGCCCCTTGAGATCCTGCAGCACCTTCTTATAATCAAAGGTGCGGGGAGTCAGCGGAAGCTGGTTTTCAATCAGCCATCTTGCCTCCGCAAGATTTTCCTGATTTATCTCATAACCGGCATCCTCAATTACTGTTTTGACCTGTCCCTCCAACTGGCTCCATTCGAATCCGGTCAGCTTAAACGCCTGACTCCCGGTACTGCCGCTGTAATAAGCCTTATAAATATTCTCAATCGTCGGATCTGCTTCCGATGCAATGAGATATTTCATCGCTTTATCATCCAGCCTTGCCACGGTATCGCTAAGTGCCAGGGCTTTATTGATGCCGTCAATATTTTGCGTTGTATCCGGAAGGTTTTCTATTCTCAGCCTGGCCGCTATATCAGATTCCTTGATTGTACCAACACTTGCCGGGAAAGCTTGCCCCTTCTCAAACAGATCTTCCCCCAGCAGAGCTTTCCAGGGTTGTCCTGTATTTGTCTTTTTCCTATCCGCTATTTCCGATTTAATCCGGTTGATCGCCTCATATAGTCCGTCCACGGTCAAGGCTTCTGCCGGAAACCCCTCCCGCTCCAGCTGTATGCAATCCCATTGGGTGAATTTCGTACCTATTTCCTTAAGCTTATCCGCTGTTTCTCTGACGGACTGCTCCTTTTCGGTGCGCAATATTCCCTGCTCCTTATTTGCCAGAACCTTCTCCCAATCCTTACCCTTTATCATCACAGCCTTGATCGTCTGGCTACGCTCCCTCTTCGTTCCATTGACCAGCCTAAGCTCAATCTCTGAGGAATTGACCTTCACCACTTCAAAGGTCTTCCTCTCTCCGGGAACCGCACCCGGCAATACCTCCTTCGAGGCAGTAACCTTCTGTCCGTCAAAATCAATGGTTATCTGCTCCTCGACCGTAAGAACCGTCCCGCTAACCTGCTGTCCCTGGCTCAAATTCACCAAGCCGTCTTTCCTATTATCGGTAATCTGGGAATTCGGTCTTTTCTCCGATACCTTTCCCATTTCCAAAGCTATATTGTAATCCATCCCTACCTCCGTTATAACAGGCCGATGCTTCCACTTTCTAAAACCCTCTATGCTATATACATGATATATATATCATCGGAAGAAGCGGTGTAAAACTTAACCGGTCCCTTGGACTACCATTCAGATAAATCTTTCATCCCTCTTCTTAATACGGAACACCAATTGATGATTAGTATTATCTTGCCTTCCCTCGAATAAATATAAAATAAACAATATCTTATGGTGAATCCTATCCAGGATACATACCATCCTACAGGAGGTTTGAATGAATAAAATGCTTCACAAACGGATTCTCTCCCTGCTACTTATCCTGCTTCTTGCCGTTTCCGGCATCAGCTGTAAAACCCACACCGGCCAGGAGCAGCTGCAAAGCCGTTTTGATTCCTTTATGGATGAGCTGTTCGTCCAAAAGGTTCAAAGCGACAGCCTATCCCTCAATTATTCCCTGGCACGGCCCGAGCACTACGGTATCACAATGGCGGAGGCCACCTTCGGCGAATGCAGCATAGAAAGTATGAATGAGGAGCGGACCGTCTCGGAGAATCAGCTCAGCCGGCTGTTATCCTACGATTATGATTCCCTGTCCGAGGATCAGAAGCTCACCTATGACATCGTCAGAGACTATCTCCGGATGGATTTGTCCCTGGGAAGCTATAATTACTATTATGAATGCCTGGGACCAACCACCGGGATTCAGGCGCAGCTTCCCATCCTGCTGGCGGAATATAGCTTCTATAACAAGGATGATATTAAAGAATATCTTCAGCTGCTTCCCCGGGTTTACGATTATTTTGAAGAAATCGTCCAATTTGAACGGGAAAAATCCATGGAAGGTCTTTTTATGAGTGAAGCAGTAGCAGAGAAGATCATTGCCCAGTGTGAAGCTTTTATTGCAGATCCCGGAAACAACTTTCTGATTACCTACTTCAACGATAAAATCTCGGGATACACCAATTTGTCCAAAAAAGAAATCGCTTCCTATCAGACCGCCAATGCAGAGATTGTCCTCACCAGTGTCATCCCGGCCTACCAAATGCTGATTGATGCACTGCGGGAACTTCTCGGTACCGGCACCAACAATGCCGGACTGTTCTATTACCCCCAGGGAAAGGATTATTATGAATGCCTGGCCAAATCCAAAACCGGTTCCGGCAAAAATATGAAAGAGATCATAGATCTGCTGGAGGCTGCCATTGGGGACGGAATTGTGGACATTACCTCCCTTACCCTGTCGGATCCCAAAATAATTGATAAATACATGGCCTTTCAATCCTTCCCCCTCACGGATCCGAAGGATATTCTGCAGGATCTTAAAGCAGATATCCGGGAGGATTTCCCCAATGCGGAAGAGGTGGACTGCCAGATTAAGTATGTTCCCGCTTCCCTTGCCGATTATCTGAGTCCTGCCATGTACCTGGTGCCTCCTATTGACAGCTATAAAAACAATGATATTTACATCAACGGTAACGATGAAAAAACTCTTTCCATGATTTATACCACCGTAGCGCATGAGGGCTATCCCGGCCATATGTACCAATGCGTCTATTTCCGCAGCCAGAATCCGGCACCCATTCGAAACATCATGAATTTCACCGGCTACGATGAGGGCTGGGCCACCTATGTGGAGATGTACTCCTATCAGTACGCGGGAATTGATAAAAACCTTGCTGATTTCCTCCGGGCCAATAATATAGTAATTCTCTGCATGTATGCCAGAGCCGATATCGGTATCCACTATGAAGGCTGGAACAAGCAGACAACCATGAAATATGTGATGAATTATATCTCTGACGCAAAGATTGCCGAAGCAATTTACAATACCCTGCTGGAAGAGCCGGCCATCTATCTTCCCTATGCTGTCGGCTATCTGGAAATCGAAGAATTGAAAAATAAAGCGGAACTTGCCCTGGGCAAGGAATTCATTGCCAAGGATTTTCACCAATTCCTCTTGGATACCGGCCCCGCACAGTTTGGAAT
>JAEZFH010000260.1 GCA_023437885.1 Bacillota bacterium
GACTATAGGTATCCTTCATTTGATATTCCAGACCGAAGGAACCGCCTAAGCTGTAGACCGCGCTGGTCTGACGGATTCCCAAAGGGATCTCGCCCTTTTCTCCATTGCCGTTGGGATCCTTATCCCGGAATGCATAAAGTACCGCCTTTAACTCCTCTATCGTCGTGGGAACCTCCATACCGACTGCTGCCAGCCAGTCCTTATTGATCCATTGCTTGAAGCCCATCTGTCCGGTAGCACTGAAATCCAGACTGGGTAAAGTATAGATATGACCGTCTGAGGCCGTTATAGCACTCCTGATGCTGGGATCCTGATCCATCAGCTTCATAAGATTCGGAGCATATTCCTCGATCAGGTCCTCCAGTGGGATCAGCTGCTGGCTTTCTACGCCATACATGGTTATCTCGCCTCTTGTGAAATTAGCGCGGATAAACAGATCCGGAAGTTCATTTCCTGCGAATAACAGCTGCTTCTTCTCATCAAATCCGTCATTGGGAACCTCCTGATAATCCATATGGATATTGGATTTGTTCTCATATTCCTGGAACACCCGGACCTTTTCCCACTCATCGTGGTTGGGATCGCGCGCGCCGAACACTGTCATCGTGATTTTCTCATTCACGATGGGAAAGCCTTCCTCGTTCAGGTTTGATACTGCACCGTCCCCTGGATTTTCCGTATCTACTCCCTGTTGATTTGATTTTCCAGGCTCATTTTTCTTACCGTCATTTGGTTTCGCACATCCGTATAACGATGTAACGCCTAACACAATACATAAAAACAATGCCAGAATTCTCGTTTTTTTCATAACCTACCTCCTTAAGATAATGGTTACATTATAATTAAACACAGCCCCCTATGGGTGGGTAATTTTATATACTCTTTTTACTTTCTTGTATACTTTTTTGCAGCCAGCGCCCGGCAGCACCGTCTGTACCCTGACCTCTTCTTAAGAAAGCTCGTTCTGATATTCCTTGGGCGTCCTGCCGGTATACTCCTTAAAGACACTCATAAAATAAGAATAATTATTAAAGCCACAAAGACTTACTACCTCCTTCAGAGGGCGGTCCTTCAGCTGCAAATAGCTTTTGGCCTTTTCAATGCGGATTTCATTCAGATAGTTGACTAGCGTTTTGCCTGTCTCCATATGAAAGATACGGCTTAGGTAGGAAGCGGATGCCCCGATCCGGTCCGCCACATCTCCTGCTCCGTTAATGGTATCAAAATGCTCATTCATAAATTCTATGGCAGCCATGACCTTCTCACTATAGGTAACCCGATGGGACATAATCTCCTTTAAAGCGTTGCGGTACAATCCGGTTATGCTGTTTACAAGAACCGTTTTACTCTTCTTCTTCACATAATCGTACAGTTTCTCATTCCGAGGGATGAAATCCAGCCGGATATTCACATCCATGCAAGCCCTCTCCAATATCTCCAGTAACTCCGAGGTTATCATCATCGTCCTGCCGTATTCCCTCTCACCGATGTCGTGATAGATTTGTTCGATCAGAGCAAAGGCAAGTTCAATATTGTTGGATTCCAGAGCAATATACAGGCTTTTTCTCTGCTTCAGGGAAAGTGCCAGATTCTTGGCTTTATCCGCCGGCACCTCCTGCTGCCGGAAGCAGTGGCGGATGAAGGACAGCATTGCCTGCTCTGAGGACATCTGAGGGCAGATTTTTATATCAAAATTAAGATGATAGATACGTCGGATATTATTCACCGCTCTCATCCTGCATATTTCTGTCTGCTGCTGGAGCTCCGCCTCCGTAATGAAATCAGAAAAGCATATCATAACTACAAAATATCCGTTCTGAAAATAATTCGCGGTTATCTCGTTATCTGTAGACCCCTGATTCTCCAAAACACTCAATATCCCTTTCCTGTAATTCATCTTCAGCTCCTCTTCCAGGGTCTCCAAGCTCTGTAAAGAGCAGAGAAGGAAGGTTTTTCTCTTGCCCTCCCATTGGAGAGGAATTTTTTTGCCATCCTCAATCCAGGCTCGCAGCGTGTTCCGATCCTGCTGCTTTCGTTGCTCACCGGAGAGCGTTTCATTACTTCGTTCGATATTCTCCAGGGTTGCCTCCAAAAGCTTTTGTGTTAGCCTATTCTTTAAGATATAATCATGGGCTCCATTTTTTAAGATCTCCCTCACATAATCATAGTTATCATAGCTGCTGATCGCTACCATTGCCACCTTGGGAAAATCATGCGCAATTCGCGCCGTAAGATAGATGCCGTTTTCATTTGGCATGCATACATCCGTCAACACGACATCCACCTCCGTCCTCTTTAACAGCTCCAGAGCCTCCGCACTGCTCCGCGCCTCGCCGGCCAGCACATATCTGCCCTCACTCCACAATTCCATACTTTTGATGTATTCACGAAACACGTTCTCATCGTCTACGATAATTATTCTCATATCCATTCCTTCCGTCCTTGACCACCCGTCTCCGGAGCTTCTATGTGTTCGGAGAGTTATCCTGTTTCGGAAACCGAAGCTCGATACAGGTAAATGCGTCTTCACAGCTGTAGATGCTTCCGCCGTACTCTTCCCCATATAATAATCGTATCCGATTAAATACATTGGCGACACCCACCTGTCGGAAGCCTAGCTTGTCCTTTCGCCGAATCTCCTTTTCCAGCTTCTCGATGGTCTCCTTGGAAATACCCTTACCGTTATCGATCACCTGGATAATCGTGAAATCCTCTCCCTTGTACGCTTTTATGTTGATTACCCCTCCATGCTCCATATCAACGATCCCATGGACGATGGCATTTTCGACAATCGGCTGTATGATCAGTTTGGGCAAATGATACAGCCAAAGCTCCTCCTCCACATCCCACAGCACTTCAAACTGATTGAGGAATTTGAAATTCTCAATCTTGATGAAATTATCGATATACTCGTATTCCTCCCAGAGGGTTACATATTCATTCCGATTATTCAGCACGCTGCGAAGAAGCTCGGACAGTGCGCTGGCAACCTCTTCAATTTCTGTTTCCTGCCTCATGTTGGCCACATGCTGAATACTTGCCAGGGTATTATGGAGAAAATGCGGCTGGATTTGCACCTCCAGTGCGCTCAGCTGCGCTTCCCGCTTGGCAGCCTCCTTTTCCTGTACTTCCTGTATCAGCGTATTGATTTGATCCATCATCTGGTTAAAACGGTCCGTAACCTTACCGATTTCATCGGTGGAGCGGACCACTGCCCGTATCTGCATGTCTCCGTTCTCGACCAGGCGCATGCTGTTGTTCAGGGCTTGTATATCCCTGCAGATTTTACCTGATAGATACTTGGATACCCACAGGATAACCAGCAAAGATACCACCATGATGGCAACAAACTTAATTTGCAGGGTTTTCGCATCCTTTCTCAGCCTGTTAATCGGAATCAGGCTGATGGTTTTTGTGCCGATCTGCCGGGATATGTATTCCAGATAGTAATATTCTTTTTGGTTCAGGCGGATGATAGCTTCATCATTGCGGTAGAGAGCCTGAACCGCTTTTTCATTCTCCGGATCCAGCAGCTGCGGATTCTTCTGATAGAACAGTTCCTCCTCACCGGTGAAGATAAAAAAGTCCACCTCCTCCAATACTTCAGTATCATAGATATCTATAATATTGTCATAGCCAATCTTCACCATGACGATTCCGTAGTTCTCCTGCTTATAGATGATAGGCCTGCACAAAAGGATCCCTTTTTCCGCACCTGTCAGAAAATATACCTTCAATTTGTTCTCCATCACCGTTTCCTGATACCACCGCTCGTCCAAATCCTTGAGATACAGTCTCGTGCCCTCGGAGGTATAAATACGGCTGTTATTCGTAATAATGGCAATGTAACGGATATAATCCTCATTTGATATCAGATCGGAAAGATAGCTCCCGATCTTCTTCCTGTCCTGATAATCGGAATAAGAAGCCTCCTTGCTGGGTGCCTTGAGAATCGGAGATATCACTTGCTGGTCCATGGCAACGGTCAGACATAACCGGGTGGCATTGTGGAGCATCTCCGCAAATTCGCTGTCGGAAAATGAAACATACTGGTTCATATACTGCTTCGCTGTATTCATCACATTTTTCATGGTCTGCTGATAAAACACAAAGAAGCTCATCAGAACAACACCGCTTGCGATGAGGATACAGATCAGCTGTATCTTTGACTGGATGCTTGAATTGCGCAATCGATTTTTCATAGTGATTCTCCTTATCCGTTCCTTATGGATTATGTTGATATTGACCCTGCCGGATTCATGTACAGTTTATTACATGTGTTTTAGTAATGCAAGGTTTGTTCTTTTCATTTAAACTATGGTAAACGAATGGTAAACTATGCTATACTTATTGTTGAGGCCAAATCGGCTTTCATCAATGCATTATTCTTTCTGCATTTACACAGCAACTACGACAGATCATTTGCACTGAAAGGAGAAGGTTAGGTGACATTAATACAAGAAAAAATGAAAGAGATTGTCTCGATCATTCCAATTTCACTAGTCATTCTTATTCTTAATTTCACAATCACCCCCCTGAGCTCACGTGTTTTTCTTCAGTTCATAATCGGAATTGTATTCCTTGTTATAGGGCTGCCGCTTTTTCTATTGGGAATCGATATCGCAATCTCTTCCATTGGGGAGCACATCAGTGAAGCACTGGTTAAATCCAATAAGCTATGGCTGGTTTTAATCGGCGGAGGCTTTTTGGGGTTCATTGTTACCATTGCGGAGCCGGATCTTCAGATTCTGGCATCCCAGGTTAATTCCATTACCAGCGGACATTTCAACTCACAGCTTATGGTTGTGCTGGTTTCTCTCGGTATGGGAGCCCTGGTGCTGGCGGGCTTGTTTAAGATTATTAAGAACATAGCCCTGAACCGGCTGATGGCGGCGATCTATTTGTTGATCTTAATTTTGGGGCTTTTCACACAGCCTGATTTTCTAGCAATTGCCTTTGATGCCTCCGGCTGTACCACCGGCTCCATCTCCGTACCCTTTATCCTCGCCCTTTCGGCCGGAATTTCCTCTATGACAAGGAGCAACGAGAAGGAGGAGAACGATGGCATCGGAATTCTGGGAGTTGCTTCGACAGGTGCCATTATTGCGGTTCTGCTTCAGGGTCTGATCACAGGAACCGGCCCCATTACCGGGACCCTGCCAACGGAAGAAGCCGCAACGGGAGGGATGGTACAGCAGCTATTACTATACCTGGTGCATACAGCAAAGGAAAGCCTGGTAATCCTCCTTCCCATTATTACTGTCTTTCTGATTATGAATATATTCTGGATTAAGCTGAGCAAGCCAACGTTAAAACGAATTGCAATCGGATGTATTTATACTTATATCGGTCTGGTATTCTTCCTGATCGGCGTAAATTACGGCCTTATCGAAGCCAGCTCCCAGGTTGGCTATCAATTGGCTGCACAGAACAAGCAATGGCTTTTGATTCTCGTCGGCACTGTCTTCGGACTTATCACCATCCCCGCGGAGCCCTCGGTGCATGTACTTACCCGCCAGATTGAGGATGAGACCGCCGGTTCCATCAAGGCAGTTACCGTTATGTTCGCACTCTGCGCCGGAGTTGCGGTTGCGGTAGGGCTTTCGATTTTACGAATTTTGTTCCCGGGGATACAGCTATGGCATATTCTGCTACCGGGTATGGTCATTGCGATTATACTATCCTTTATTGTACCGGATATTTTTGTCGGCATTGCCTATGATTCCGGAGGGGTTGCCGCCGGCACCATGACAGCTGCGGTGATCCTTCCATTTGCACACGGTGTGGCAGAATACATACCGAGTGCCAGTATTGTACAAGATGGTTTTGGCGTTATTGCCATTGTTGCCATGACTCCCTTAATAGCCGTTCAGCTGGTAGGATTAATCTACAAGATAAAATCCGGGTCGGTCATGATTAAAGTATTTGAATTAGAGGAAGAGGAGGCTTCTGATGTTGAGTAAGGAACAGACCGCAGTTATCGGCTATAGTCTGATTACTATAACCGTAAATAGAGGAAAGGGCAGCAAAATACTGCAATTTGCGCAGGAAATCGGCATCAAGGATGCCAGCTGCCTATTTGGAAAGGGAACGATTAAAGATGAGCTTTCTCAGCTTATGGAAGTGAACGAGGTGAACAAAGAGGTTCTCATGATGGTCATTCCTTCCGACCGGGAGGATGAAATTATAGATAAGCTTAATCAAAAATTTCAATTATACAAAGAAAATCATGGCATAGCCTTTTCCACACCACTTACCCGCTTGTTAAATCCCAACAAGGAACCGGTAATCCATTGTAAGGACCGCACGGCTTCCCCGGATAAGCGCGGAAATTATTCGGTTGTCTATGTCATCGTCGATCGAGGAAAAGGGAAAACCGTGATTGAGGTCAGTCAAAATGCGGGTTACTACGGAGGAACCATTTTACGGGCTCACGGTTCAGCGAGCAAGCTCAATCTGGTACTGGATATGCAGGTCGAACCGGAGAAGGAAATCGTGTTAATCGTTGTCGGCAGAAAGCGGGTAAATCAATTAGCCGGCCTGCTCCATGAGCATTTCAACCTGAGTGAGGCAAATACAGGAATCTTATATGTTGCTGATATCAATAAGATGGCGGGAATCTTCCAGGAGGAAGAGACACCTCTTCCTATCAGCAGCAACGAAGACTATGCCAGTGCTTATCTGATTATGGCAAAGGTTATGTATGGCTTCTCCGGCCGCATCATCAAGGCGGCTAATACTGCCGGGGCCACCGGAGCTACCATTCTTAAAGCACGTGGCGAAAAGGTTCACGGCAAAGGCGGTATCTTCGATTTCAAAATCGAACCCGAAGAAGAGCTGGTGCTCATTT
>JAEZFH010000273.1 GCA_023437885.1 Bacillota bacterium
GCCCTGTATTGACGGAGCAGAGCCCGCAGTACCTCGTAGGGCTCCCCATCCGCTGCCTCCTGTCCGCTGCCACGGTCAACCAATACCTTATGATTTTTACAGGTTACATGAACGATGGGGTCGAAGCCCAGGAAGGAGTATCTTCCCCATTTCTCTCCGCCCTCAATGCTTTCCAGCAGATAATACCTCTCGCTGATCTGTGATATCTTGCGCAATAGCGTAATCGGCGTAATGATATCGGCATAAATTTCCTTACCGATCGGTATCATGCTGTACTCTTTTGCCAGTACTTCCATTTCCTTGTAGCTTGGAGCGATCATATTACTCACCTTGTTTTCACCGCCTGGATGAAAATTCCTTTCTCATATATTTTTTAACAACTACCTTCCTCCATATCTCCTATCACCCGCCGGCAGTATCCTATGGTATAAAAAAATGTAATAAAAAAAGCCTCTGCCCCTGCAATTACAGGGACAAAAGCTTCAGCTTCTGCGGTACCACCCGGTTTGATGTACTACAAATACATCCTCTCATTCTGCATACTATCATATGCACCCTACTGATAACGGACAGGGTTCCCGTAGGCGCCTACTCTCACTGATTTCGGGCCTCCCTCACAAGTCCATTCAGAATTCCCTCTGTAACCGCATTCCCACCACCAGCGGCTCTCTGTATACAAATTAGAAATCTTACTTCTCTTGCTCAACGGTTTTTGTTATTAAGCGAATTATAACAACGGAAAATTGTCCTTGTCAAGCAGAATTTATAAAATTTTCATATGATTGTATAAATATTAATAGAATCTGATTGTTTGTTACTTTATACATCCTTCTGTATAATACTGCATTTGTGTAGAATAAAAGACAATTATAGTTGACATTACCCACTAAATACGGTATATTTAACTCACTTAGAGGTGATATCTATGACCAAAGGCCAATTGGAGGCTAAAATATCTGAAGCAGTCAGCAAGTTTGAGCTTGAATATATGGGAAGAGGACCAAAGCTGATCCGGACCTATATTATCAATGATATGATTATTATTCGGTTATCCGGAGTATTGAGCCCCTCCGAGCAGAAGCTCACCGATAATCCGCAAGGTGTAGAGTTATTTAAAAAAGTTCGTTCCACCCTATTTGAAGGAGGGAGAGGATACCTGGAAACATTGATAACTGATATTATTAATGTAGCCATCGTCAGCACCCATTCCGACATCAGTACAAAGACCGGTGAGAAGATCATTGTAATAACCACGGACCAAAATCTAGAAGATATAATAACAAAATAAATTCCGGAAGACAACACAAATTAACAGCTGCTATGTGATACCAGATAGCGCCGCTTTGCATCCGTGTTAAGTTGTAAGTAAGCCGATATCTTGGGAGTATTCCAGGGTATCGGCCTTTTATTTTATAAAAGAAGGAGAATGAATTATGAGCAAAAAAGTAGCAATACTAATGGGCAGTGACAGTGACCTTCCTGTTGTAAAAGGTGCGATCAATACCTTGAAGGGCTTCGGAATCGAGGTTGAGGTTCACGTTATGAGTGCCCACCGTACTCCAAAGCTTGCCTGTGATTTCGCCGTTTCTGCCAGAAACAACGGCTTTGGCGTAATCATCGGCGCTGCCGGAAAGGCAGCCCATCTTGCCGGAATCATCGCAGCCCATACTACGCTTCCGGTCATCGGAATCCCGATCAAATCCTCTACGATGGACGGACTGGATTCTCTTCTGTCCACTGTTCAGATGCCGAAAGGCATTCCGGTCGCTACCGTAGCCATCGACGGTGCGGACAATGCAGGCATTCTGGCAGCACAGATGCTGGCAGTCCATGAGGAGGGTCTGGCAAACAAGCTGGAGAAAATGAAGCAGGATATGGTAAGCGAAGTAATCGCAAAGGATGAGAAGCTTCAGACCGAGATGTGGTGGAAGATGTAGGCTCCTCTCCTGCCTCTTCCGTGCGGAATAAATCCTGCGGCATTGGTGGAGGTTAACAGGGAAACGGGTAATATGCATATTAATGCATTAATCATAAGAATTTAATAAAGAAATGGAGTTATCTATGAACGAATACTTGCAGAAATTTGTATTGACAGAAGAAGTTTATAAGATTGTAACCGGAAGCAACAAGGTCATCTTCCCTAAAACAAGAGCGGAGTTAATCGAACTCTCCTTTGGAAATCAGATGGTTGACAGCTTCGAGGTTGCATATGATGTGCCGGAAAAAGGTACGGTTGTGGAAGTAAATGTAACCCGCTGCAAAAACGGTGTGGCAGTCAACTATATGGAGGACTATATGCGGCTCCGTGACCCTGACAGTCTTGTCATCGGAGATTCCCAGGATACGGACAAGCCCAGATATCAGGATGAATACCATGCAGACTTTGCGCCGCTTCGCAGTGCCACCTTGGAATGGCTCAAAAACCAGGAACTCATTGTCCTTCCTTTCAAGGCAGGCGGTTATGAATATGGGTACGATGCCCTTCTCATCGCCCCCGCCAACGCTGCCTTCTTCGCTTGCGCACTTGCTGACCTTCAGGGCTTCCTAGGAATTGATGAGGTTATGGACAACTTCACTCCCAAGGCAATCGTATATCTGGCACCTCCATTTCGTCATACCCATTTTGACGGTAAGCAGATTGTTGTCCACAACCGTCTGGAGGAGATCCATGAGGTATTCTCCTATAATTTATATCCGGGTCCCAGTGCAAAGAAGGGAATCTACGGTGTCCTGCTGAACATCGGTGAGCAGGAAGGCTGGCTGACCGCCCATGCCTCTACCGTAAAGGTAATCACTCCCTACGATAACGAAATCGTAATCATGCATGAGGGTGCTTCCGGCGGCGGCAAGAGTGAGATGATCGAACCTGCCCACCGGGCTGCGGACGGCAGACTTGTCCTGGGCGAGAACCTGGCGACCGGCGAAAAGTATTATCTGGAGTTGTCCGAGTCCTGTGAGCTTCGCCCTGTAACCGACGATATGGCCCTCTGCCATCCCAAAATGCAAAATGACAGCAAGAAGCTGGTGGTACAGGATGCGGAAAACGGTTGGTTCCTGCGCTTGGACCATGTTACCGAATATGGTACCTCCCCTCAATATGAGAAAATATTTACCCAGCCGAAGGAGCCTCTGCTGTTCCTGAATATTCAGGCAGTTCCGAAGGCAACCTGTCTTGTATGGGAACATACCCTGGATTCTAACGGAAAGCCCTGTCCGAATCCGAGAGCAATCCTCCCGAGACGCCTGGTACCCGATATTGTATCCGACCCGGTTGAGGTGGATGTTCGAAGCTTCGGAGTGCGGACACCACCCTGTACAAGGGAGAATCCCTCCTATGGTATCCTGGGTATGTTCCACATCCTTCCTCCTGCCCTGGCCTGGCTGTGGCGTCTGGTTGCCCCCAGAGGCTATAACAATCCAAGTATTATCGGCGGAAAGGGAATGATCAGTGAGGGTGTCGGCTCCTACTGGCCGTTTGCAACCGGTAAGATGGTAAAGCAGGCCAATCTTTTGCTGGATCAGATTCTCCATTCCTCCAGCACCAGATATGTACTGATCCCGAACCAGCACATCGGTGTATATAAAGTAAGCTTCAATCCCCAGTGGGTTGCAAGAGAATATATCGCAAGACGCGGCAGTGCCAAATTTAAGCCGGACCAGTTAAAGGAAGCCCGCTGTACCCTTCTGGGCTACGGTTTGGAATCCCTGAAGGTGGACGGCCAGTATATCCGAAGAGCCTTCCTTCAGCCGGAAAGACAGCAGGAGGTAGGAAAGGATGGTTATGATGCCGGTGCTGCCATCCTGGTAGAATTCTTTAAGAAGGAAGCTGCCAAATTCCATACGGAGGAGCTGAATCCTCTGGGAAGACAGATCATTGACTGTCTGCTGCGGGATGCACCCCTGCAGGAATATATTGACCTGATCCCTATGAGATATTAAGCTTCATAAGCAAACAGAAAACTTTTCATCACCCCGTTAATCAGACAGCAGAAAGGTCTGTGATCCTATGGATACCTGCAGCACAGGTACACGCGGATCACAGACCTTCTTATATGCTTGTTTCTCATTCCAGGTATGCCCCTCGGTTAGAATACCGCTGTTCTGATAATTGGAAATTCACTGCTATAACTATTTACGGTTTTTTCCCTGATATCCGCTCATACCGCCCTTGACATTCACCACATCATAGCCGGCCCGAAGA
>JAEZFH010000284.1 GCA_023437885.1 Bacillota bacterium
TTCAAATTTTACGCCTTTCGCATAATCAAACTTGTCCACTGCATCAATCAGCCCAAAGGTTCCATATCCGACCAGATCGTCATACTCCACATTATATCCCAGATACATACTGAGGCGCCCGGCTACCAGCTTTACAAGACCTGCATATTCAATTATGATTTTTTCCTGAAGCTCAGGGGTTTTTTTCTTTGCGTAAGCTTCCCAAAGTTTTTGTTTACCTTCAGCGTTCATAGTACCTCCAAAAACTGCTCTGACGTATTATGCAAAACTATTTCCTAAGGAATTGATTCTGTAAGAATTCATTCCCAACGAATTAGTTGTGTATGAACCAATTCCCAATGAATTAGTTCTGCATGAACTAATTCATTTGTCCACCCTGCAGTTCCTTTTTCGGCTGCTCTTCCTCTTCGGTATCTTCAATAACTTCATCCTGGATATCCTCCCCCTTTTTGGGGGCATTAATGACCTTTTTAACGATAATCGCTTTTATGATTATCCCTACGAAATAAAATAGAAGCAGTACTATGAGTAATCTTTTCAAGCCCTCTAATACGTCCACCTTATTCACAATGTTGAGGATACTGGTTATAGCACCGGCAATCAGCATAACAAGAGCCGGAATGTATCTTTCCCTCATCGGATCACCCACTTTTTATAGATTTTCTCTCATACAGAGTTCTTATCTGATTAAAGATCTTTTACTGTCCACAGAGTTTTTAGCTGTCTATAGAGCTTTTAGCTGTTTTCCTACTGATTTAATCAAAAGCGTTCCTGTCTCCGGGTAGAATTCAATCGTCCGACCGTAATTTGCACCGGTATCCTCCGCTCTTATACTGATCCCAAGCTGACCAAGCTTAAGCTTGGTTGCCTCCACATTCCGCTCACCGATCCGCATCATATCACTGTTATTTCCGAAGGCGAACATCTGGGCACCGCCGGCAATCTTGGCAATCAAAACTCTCCGGTCTGCGCCAATCTCCGTCATCCGCTTAATCAGTACATCGATTCCGGTATCCGCAAACTTGGCTTTATTTTCATTATTTAATATTTTTGTACTGTCAGGCAGCATTACGTGTACCATACCGGCAATTCTCTTTACCGGATCATATAGTACGATACCTACGCAGGAACCTAAACCTAATGTTGTAATCGCATTTGGTGAGATACATACGTTTAAATCTGCCATCCCTACCTTTATCATTTCGTTCATGTACTCACCTTATAATCCTAATGAAGATAAAATTGCTCCATATGAATCAATCGTCGGAATCAGAATGAAATACCCGTTTACCGCTTTATCATCATCAACAAACTCTGTTTCTATCAGTAATGCCTTATCTCCGATTTTTCCAAACTCGATGGCGGGTACACTTAAGATCGCGCCCGCCATATCGATTGCCATGTAGGGAATACTGGCAGTGATTAAAATATTGGTTAAGGTCGAGAGAGAAGATAGGTATGCACCGGCGATAATATTACCGATTTCATTCAGAGCTGACAATTCCATTTCATTAAATTCACCCGAGGTATTGCTCATATCACCCATCAGGGAATTTACCAGATGTCTTGATGCTGCCATATCAATCATGAACATCATCATACCCTCAATCTGGCCCTCCAGAGTAAACAAAATACCTACCACCAGATTTTCCGCACCGCCGACAATATCAGACAGTTCCTTGAACTCCAGCAGATCGACCTTGGGTACCTTCATGTCAATTTTAGAATTTATCATCTGGGAGAGTGCTGTCGTGGCATTCCCCGCTCCTATATTGCCAATCTCTCTAAGCACATCGTATTGCATATGATCAATTTGATTTAAATCCAAATGGGACACCGAACCTGCACCTCACTTATATTATGTATTTTATTTCTTCTCGCTGCTTCCATCCTTCTCAATCACGATGCCGGGGATATTCAGCAGATTAATCAGTTCCGAGCCGTATTTTCCGATACCGATGCTGTAATTTGGCTTCTCATCCTTGTCATCATAGTTGATTTTTTCGATTGCATCGGACTCCAGTGTTACTACCTCTTTTACTTCGTCAACAATAATTCCTACCGGTGCCGCGGAGCTTTCCGGACGGACAATGATAATTCTGGATTTTGAGGTATAGGGTGCTTCCTCGATCCCCAGCCTGTTACGCAGGCTCATGACTGGAACAATCTCGCCTCTCAAGTTGATTACTCCCCGAAAATAGCTTTGGGACTTAGGAATTCGGGTAATGCTCTGCATAACAATAATATTATCGATATATTTGATATCAATACCGTACTGATCTTTATCCAAATATGCGATGATAAACTGTTTTGTATCCGTAGCCATATTCATCCTCCATTCTGCCGTCTGGCGGCGAATCCTTTTTCTATACCAAGGAATTGACATCAAGAATTAAGGCAACCTCACCATTACCGAGAATGGTCGCACCGCTGATAATCTTATGGCTCTTGATATACTTCCCGATTGATTTGATTACGATCTCCTGCTGTCCGATCAATTCCTCCACTACCATTCCGGCCAGGCGTTCGCCCTTCTTAACAATTACCACCAGCAGCTCTTCCACATCCGCTTGCTGCTGCTTGCACTTCAGCAGACTGCCCAGACGGATCACCGGCACAACATTTCCTCTCAGGTTAATGACTTCCTTGCCCTGGATTGTTTTAACCTCTGTCACCGGAATATTTTCCACCGTCTGAATACTGCCAAGAGGAAGCGCAAATTTCTCGTCTCCGATGATAACCATCAGGGATTGGATAATAGCAAGGGTCAGCGGCAGGCGGATAATAAAGTTAGAGCCTTCTCCGAGTTTGGTCTTTGCTTCGATTTCACCGCCGAGAGCTTCAATCTTTGTTTTAACAACATCAAGCCCTACTCCGCGGCCGGATACATCTGTGATTTGATCGGCAGTGGAGAAGCTTGGCTGGAAGAGAATATCAATAATATCCTTATCCGTCATTCTCTGGCCCTGTTCCTCCGTAATCGTGCCCTTATCGATTGCTTTACGCTTAATCCGCTCTGTATTAATGCCTGCTCCGTCGTCTCTTACTTCAATGACAACATTGTTGCCGTCCTGATATGCGTCCAGATAGATGGAACCGGAAGGATTCTTGCCCTGCCTGCTCCTCTCTTCATTGCTTTCCAGGCCATGGTCCGCAGCATTGCGCAGCAAGTGCATCAAAGGATCACCGATCTCGTCAATTACCGTACGGTCAAGCTCTGTTTCTTCACCTGTCATATATAATTCCATTTCCTTGTCCAGCTTTTTGGACAGGTCACGGA
>JAEZFH010000287.1 GCA_023437885.1 Bacillota bacterium
AATGGATGCCACAAGCTGAACAGTAACAAGCTAAACCGTAACAAGCAATCTAAATTTCTTCAGGAGGAGTACATAAATGAAAATAATAATTAATGAAAATCAAAGAGGATTACTTTATAAAAACGGAAAGTACGAAAAAATGCTGGAACCGGGAAAGCATTTCTTTTTAACAAACAGTATAATTGTAGAAACAATGAATATTACGGACGAATTTAAGCCTTCCGGTTTTGACTTAAATGTGTTTTTAAAGGACAACATTCTGAGAGAGCAGTTGGAGGTTGTAGATGTTCCCGATGAAATGATTGCACTTCATTTCGTTAACGACAAATTCTCTAATTGCTTGACAAGCGGCAAATATGCTTTTTGGAAGGTGTTTCATACTCATAGATTTGAAATAATTGGTATGAAAAATCCGGAGGTATCGGATGAAGTTCCGAAATATATCTTTGAAGCTCTGCCCCGGAGATTATTTGTTAAAGTAGAGGTTGCCGGGTATCAGAAAGCAAGGTTATACTATGACCAGAAATTCATTAAACTATTGAACGAAGGAACCTATTACTTTTGGAATAATGGCACAAGAATTAACGCAAGTTTAGTTGATACCCGCCTTTTACAAATGAATATTGCCGGGCAAGAGATGCTGACACTGGATAAAGTTGCACTGCGTATCAATTTTGTCTGCCATTATAAAATCACTGATTATATTAAGATTTTCACAGAAATCGATCATTACGAGGAGCAAATGCATGTAACACTTCAGCTTATCCTTCGTGAGTACATCGGCAAATACCGCCTGGATGAGATTCTTGAAAGCAGGGAGCAAATCGCGGATTATGCGTTACAAAAACTAAAAGAGAAGGAAGAAAATTTTTATGTCAGGTTTTATGATGCCGGCGTAAGGGATATTATCCTTCCCGGTGAAATCCGTGACATTATGAATACTGTGCTGATTGCAGAGAAAAAAGCTCAGGCAAATGTGATAGCGCGCCGTGAGGAAGTGGCATCTACAAGAAGCTTACTTAATACTGCAAAGCTGATGGATGAAAATCAGACACTGTTTAAACTGAAGGAGCTTGAATATCTTGAAAAGATTTGTGAAAATGTAGGTAATATTACAGTCAATGGAGGAACAGACCTGCTCTCGCAAATGACGAATATTTTAAAAGGAGCTTAACATGATTGAAATAAAAGGAAAATTTGCCTCTGCAAAGGTGTTTACTGAAACCATCGAAGATGTTGCCGTCGCACAGATCAAACAGCTGTGCGACATGGTATATGCGGAAGGAGCGAAAATACGGATTATGCCGGACGTGCACGCCGGAGCCGGATGCACGATCGGTACAACCATGACGATCACTGACAAGGTGGTTCCGAATCTTGTTGGTGTAGATATTGGCTGCGGAATGGAAACAATTCGAATTGAAAATAAGCATATCGAGCTTGAAAAGTTGGATAAACTAATTTATGAAAAAATACCATCCGGTATGAATATTCGTAAAACTCCGCATAGATACAATGATGATATTGATTTGACAGCCCTTCACTGCTATAAAGAAATTCATGAGCATCGAGCGGTTCACTCAATTGGTACACTCGGCGGAGGGAATCATTTTATTGAAGCCGATAAAGATGATGAAAATAATCTTTACATTGTGGTTCACTCGGGCAGCCGCTATCTTGGTAACGAGGTTGCAAAGCATTATCAGGATATGGGGTTTCAGCGTCTGAATGGAAATGATAAAAGAGCGCTTGAGAAATTGATCTCAGAGTATAAGTTAGCAGGAAGAGAAAAAGACATACAATCGGCAATAAAAGAATTGAAAAAGCAAGTTCTTACTAATATACCTCATCCTCTCGCTTATGTCAGTGAGGATTTGTTTGAAGATTATATTCATGATATGCAAATCGTTCAGTATTTTGCAACTCTAAATCGGAAAGCAATGGCGGATGAGATCATACGCGGTATGAAATTGAAGGTTGCGGAACAATTTACGACAATCCATAATTATATTGATACGGAAAACATGATTTTGCGTAAAGGGGCGGTATCTGCAAAGTCCGGAGAGAAGCTTCTTATTCCGATCAATATGCGTGACGGAAGTCTGATCTGTCTTGGAAAAGGTAATGAAGATTGGAACTGCTCTGCTCCGCATGGTGCAGGAAGACTAATGAGCCGTACGCAGGCGAAAAGCACCTTTACGGTTTCGGAGTTCAAGAAACAAATGAAAGATATCTATACGACGTCAGTAAATAAGGAAACGCTTGATGAATGCCCAATGGCGTATAAGGATATGAGCGAAATAGTGAAGAATATTGCATCAACTGCAGATATTGCAAAAATAATAAAGCCAATCTATAACTTTAAAGCCAGTGAATAACTGTGAGCAATAGGGGTTCCATTATCTTCCTATGTAAAGATATTGCAAAGGTATAATATTCGATGGAAAATGGAAAGCGAAGCAATTAATCCTTTACGGCATTTCATGGATTTAGTAAAATAATTAAGGCTCCAAAATATCAAAAACACAGAATTTGAAACGGTCTCATGGATTGGAATACGGTGAAGCATTACTGAGGCCATAGTCCCCGGGAGTTTTGGCAATGATATTATTATTCTTTATCATAACGGAGCTGTCCGGGGACTAGATCATGGGATATCACACGAATTGGAATGATTTGTGCTGCTTATTACGGATATTATTTCATCCTCTCCCATTCCGGCTGCTTAAATCCGACCAATACGAAATCATCACCGACTAAAATCGGGCGTTTCACTAACATACCGTCAGAGGCAAGCAAGTGAAGCTGTTCTTCCTCACTCATAGAGGGAAGCTTGCTTTTTAATTCAAGGGACTTATATACAAGCCCGGCGGTATTGAAAAAGCTTTTGAGCGGCAGGCCACTTTTGTCGTACCATGCTTTTAGCTCATCGTAGTTCGGGTTATCCGTTTTAATATCACGGATATTATAGGGAAGCATATTGCCTTCCAGCCATTTTTGTGCTTTCTGACAAGTAGTGCATTTGGGGTAGCAGACGAACAGCATATAGAATCCTCCTCATTTTCCGGTCGTTGAAGTCGATTTTTTGGTTTTAATATCACTGTGCCTGTCTATTATATCACATCTATGTGACTTTAGCGACCGCAGTGTATCATGTGAACTGTCAGCGTTTACAGTATCCTGCAAAAAACGGTTGTCTCATATTTAAGCGATACGATTGACTTGCATAGACCGTTAGCGTATGTTATTATATAAAAAACGTTTTTAATTTACAGAAGACTGGATGGTCATAGGGATGGTTGAGAATAATGCCGGTAATAAGAAAATTACAATAAAGGATGTTGCAAAAGCAGCAGGTGTATCGATTTCTACAGTTTCGAATGCATTAAATGGATCCGACCTGGTGAATGAGGATACGAGAGGCCGAATCCTTGCCGTGGCTGAGAAAATGAATTATATTCCGAATCTGAATGGACGCTATTTGAAATCAGGAAGAACCAAGACCCTTGCTTTTGTTACCTCAAGTGTAAGAGGAATGTATTTCTCCATGCTGGCAGATGCAATGTATCGTGAATGTGACCGGCTTGGATATGCTTTAAATATTCTGGTGACCAGAGATAAGAGTGTCATTATGAGCAATATTCTGGGAAGCTCCTTTGACGGCATTTTTATCTTCGAAGGAGAGCGGATTGGTGACCCGGAATTAGAGATGATTGAAAAAAATAATATAAGTACAGTCTTAATGGACCGGAATTACGTGTCCAGGCATATTGGCTGTGTTGTTTTTGATTCCTATAAGGTAGGGTATGAGGCAGCCAGATACCTGATTAATCTGGGTCATAAAACGATCTATTTCATAGAGGCTGCGGGCGATGTCTATGACAGTATGGAGCGGAAAAGAGGCTATATCGATGCAATGCATGACTATAATATCGAGTTTCGTGAAGAATTTGTCATCTTTGGTATGTTTGAAGAGTTATTCACTTATAATGCTGTGATCTCATTGCTTCGACTCGGGGAACGAAATCTTCCCGACGCGTTTATTGCGGGGAACGACCTTAGCGCGATCGGCTGCATGAAAGCACTGCAAAGCCTGGGATATCATGTTCCGGATGATGTCAGCGTGGTGGGATTTGATGATATTGAGATTGCGGAATACATTAAACCGTCCTTGACAACAGTCAGAAATCCAATTGACACTCAAGGAACTACTGCGGTAAGGCTGATGACGAGAATGCTGAATGACAATTCAGAAGGAAAGGCGGAAATTCTGACCGGCAAACTGGTACCGCGTAATTCATCGGGGATATGTCACAGGGTAGATAAGAAAAATCAGTAAAAAATATATATTAATAGAAAAGGTTATAGAAAAGTTTATAGAAAAATATGCATACCATTAGCATTCATTTGCTTCTGGTATGTATATTTTTTTTATTTACTAGAAACGATTCTAATAAAACGGCAATATAAACTCAAACAAATTAAACATATTATATAAAAAACTATTGAAATCAACCCAATATCATGATAATATATAACATATCAAATAGAAACGTTTCTATTAAGAATGGATGTGTGCAGTGATGCGAAAGAAAAAGGAGATCAGGGGAAGGGAACAGAATATGCCGTGGCTATCACGGACCCCAAAGGGGTTCAAGGCTCTGATAAGACAAATGCCGCTTCAGCTTATGGTGTTACCCGGCATTGTCTTTATGATTATTTTTTGTTACATACCTATCTATGGTTTATCCATTGCATTTAAAAACTACACGGTTGTATCAAGATTGAGTTCTGCCGAATGGGTGGGACTGTATCATTTCAAGATTATACTGGGTGACAAATACTTCTGGGATTCTGTAGTCAATACCCTGGGAATCAGTTTTTTGAAACTGCTGATCGGATTTCCGGTGCCGGTTTTACTGGCTGTCATGATCTATGAAGTCAAGGACGGTCCCTTCAAAAGGATAACCCAGACTATTTCGTATCTCCCGCATTTCCTTTCCTGGATCGTATTGGGAGGAATGATGATCTCCTGGCTTTCCACGACGGGTATATTCAATCAGATCTTAATGCTCCTTGGCGTTATTAAGGAAGGCAGAAACATACTGCTTGATGCGGATAAGTACTGGTGGGTCGCGGCATTATCGGACATATGGAAGGAGGCAGGCTGGGGGACCATCCTATATCTGGCAACGATGGCGGGAATTGATCCTACTTATTATGAGGCAGCCCGTATTGACGGTGCAAGCCGTGCAAAACAGATCTGGAATATCACCTTACCGCTTATTACTCCGATTATCAGCCTGAATTTAATTTTAACCGTCAGTGGGTTATTGGGTTCCAATCTGGATCAAACCTTTGTGCTGATGAATACTCAGAACCAGCCCAAAGCGGAGGTTATTAATTCCTATGTATACCGGATGGGGCTTACCCAGGGAGATTTCTCCTATGCGACGGCGGCAGGATTGGGTGTTTCGATTGTATCAGTCCTTTTACTGGTAACAGCAAATCAATTGACGAAGAAGCTGAGCAAACAGTCGATTCTATAGGAGGGACAGGATGAAAGCCAATAGAAGTACGCTTATCATAAGCGGAGACAGGATTTTTAATCTGGTTAATATAACCGTATTAAGCTTGTTAACAATCTTAATTGTATTTCCGGTTTGGAATGTTGTAGTTAATTCCTTCAGCAGCGGTAATGCGATTGCAGAGAGCAGGAGTCTTTTCTGGCCGACGGAATTCTCTCTGGAAAATTATCGGGCAGTGATGAATGATACCTCAATATGGAGAGCATTTATTATATCAATTCTTAAGACAGTGACTGGTGTCGTATGCCATGTATTATTTTGTTCCATGGTGGCCTATGGAATGAGCAAGAATAACCTGATTGGCAGAAAAGTATATACGGTCATGGGAGTAATCACCATGTTCTTCTCGGGAGGAATTATTCCAACCTATATGCTGATCAAATCTCTGAATTTGCTGAATTCTTTCTGGGTGTATATTATCCCGGCACTGTTCAGTTATTATT
>JAEZFH010000302.1 GCA_023437885.1 Bacillota bacterium
GACGGAAATGTCACTTTTAATCATGCTAATATTGAAATTTCTAAAGAATTTAAAACCAAAAAAATAAAAGATATAGAAGAAATATTAACAAACCAATAAACTCTACATAGGAATTCAATATAAGAACTGTTATCAAAGTCCGTGATGCATTTCGTACCAGAAGGGCGTGTTCAAAACCAACATTTTCAGTTAGGATGAAACACGTCCTTTTTTGGCACAAAAATAGGATCCCCATTGACGTGCCCGCCCTACGTTGCTCGATTTTCATAAATTTTGAGAATACTAGTCGTTTTTGAGTACCCAAATGCGCCTTTCACCTGTATCGACCGGTTAATTCTCAGATGGATTCCTTTTCCTGAAATTCAGTATAATGTGTTATTCTCACGTCATACCCTTCCTGCATTTCAACAGAATCAGCGTTTATGATTTCAAGGAATAAAAAGGGACTGTCTCTCCGCAAATTAATCAATTAATTTTGAAGCAGCCCCTATGCTTCTCTTTTTGTGATGTCTTATGGCGGACTGTTTTTACAGTACTCGCTTGAGCTTACGAGCATGTACCTTATGTCAGCATGTGCCTTGTGTCAGCCTTCGTCTTACAATCATTGCAATTACAGAGCTTTCCGGAATTTCTACCCGCACCGGCATCACTCGCTCCCCGCTTGGTTTCTACAAGCCTTTTCAAGGATATAAGAACTCTCCCTGGCATCCAACGGTTTCACGATTTTTACTACATGAAACCCCAATTTATTTACATAGAAATGATGATTTCTCCTGGAGAAGCCCGGTGTCTCGGTGCACCATTTCTTTGTATCCGGATACTCCTGCTCCACGAAATCCCAGATGGTCCTTCCGAGGCCTTTATCCTGATATCCGGTATCAACAAAAATTGCACCCAGGTGATTTACTTTTGTCTTCGGATTGATCCATAAAATCAAGCAGGCCACCGCATGACCTTCCAAGGAAATCTTATAGGCTGTCGCATCCTTATGAAGCCCCCATTTTCGCAGAAAATCACCATTGTCATAACCCTCAGGGCCTCCCTTTTCTTCTCCCAGATGAAGCCTTGTATCTTCATTGAAAGCTCTGGCCATGATGCCTGTCAATTCCTCGATATCCTCTTCCTTTAACTCCTGAAATACCAACCCTCTATATTCCTTCATACTCTGATACCCTCTTTCTGCAATGTTTCTGCTTTTCTACTAGATTGCACTTTTCAAATGATATCCGCTTTCTTTCCATGTTTCGCGCTTTCTTCCAAACCTCTGGTTTTTGATGAACTCTTGGTTTTTGCTGAACTCCTGGTTTTTGATGAACCCCTGGTTATTGCTGGACTCCTGGTTTTTCCAGACTTCCGGTTTCGTTAGCATTTTGGTTTCCACTAGTCTTCTGGCTTCTAACTATCTCCTTCCGGTTATCTGTCATCCCATAGCCCTGTCTTACAGCTTCTGAACCAGCTCCTGAAGCACCTGACAAGCTTTGGCTTCCTGCTCCTTTGCCTTAAGGATCAGGCCGACCAACTCCCTGCGTACCTCAGGACGTGCAAAGTTTCTGGTATTTTCCTCATTTTGAATAAACCCGCCGATGATCTGACTCATCCTGGGACCCAGCTCTGCCGCACCCCTAAAATACCGGGCAGCCAGCCTGCATTCCTTTTCTAGCTCCGATGCCTGCCCGCCGGATGCCATATCCTTTGCGATCTGTTCCAGATAAGCCGCCGCATAGTAGCGTCCCTCACCCAGCATCACCTCGGCATCATTCTGACATACCAGCCGTTCATATAAAATCGGCAAAATGGCCCCCTTAGGAAACTCGCTGTCGTCTCCTACCCTGCTCGCCCACATATCATAGGCCAGAGGACCTCCCGCATATTCCGCAACGAGCTTCTTCTCCTGATCATAGTAGCATATCTTCTCCTTCATCAGGATATGGATGGCATTCTCCAGTATCTCCTTATGGCTTGCCAGCGGCTCCCTTCGTTCACCAACCGAGATCAGGGCTACCGTACATTCATTCTCCCACCAGCCGTCCGTAGCAAAATATCCGCTTTCCTCCTGAGTTACATTCTTAGCAAACTCCTGATTCTCCTGGAAGCAGTTCCAGCCCAGCAATACATTGCCGTGATCCCGGTATCCGGTCAGCAGACACGCCTCCGGTGGTCCGATAATTCCAAAGGCAATAACCGGTCTGCCTTCGTCCAGCTCCGCCTTAAGAAAGCTTATAAACCCGTCCTTGCTGCTGTCTTCCCTCTTCAGCAGGCGGTAGCTTCTCCCTGCCGCCGCAAAGGCTCGCCGAAAGGCCTCATATTGGTCCTCATAGATGTTCATAATGTCAACATTTCCGCCGTCCCAGTACGCTATATTCCAGCGCAGCCGGAAAGCCGCTCCCGTAATCGCCATAATATAGGCATAATCCACCTGCTGCCCCATGTAATTCAGACAAGCCTTCATCGCTGCACAAAAGGGGGTACACTCCTCGAAGGAATACGCTACCTTCGGCACCCCATATAGGATGCAGCTATCCTTTGTTTTCTCCATACTGTTCATAGAACGATCCACCTCCGTTATATTCGGCTGCTTGCCTGCCAAGCCGGCAAGCGCCTCTCCCGTGGTAGCTGTCCCATCCTGCTTTAATAGCATATGTCCGTACATTCCAATGAGAATACGCTTTCTTCCCACCCTAAGCTTACAGGAATTCCTGCGAAGCTGTGAAGGAGGAATATCCATATGGCGTTTGAACGCTCTTGTGAAAGCATCATAGCTTTCAAACATATAATCCGCTGCAATATCCGTCAGGCTTTTCTGTGTATGTACAATATCAAAAGCCGCATTGGAAAGCCTTCGAAGCAGGATATAACGGGACAGAGTGATTCCCGTCGTCTCCCGGAAGGTCTCCCGGATATGGCGGTAGGAGAAGCCCACGGACTTCTCCAGGTCCGTATACTCAATCGGCTCTCTTACTCTAGCCTCAATAAACGTTGCTGTAGACCATATAAAAAAAGAATAGTCCATTGAATTGCCACCTTCCTCTTCAATAATACCTTATTTATAATGCCTCATTAATAGCAAAGCAGGGTGTAAATCATACCACATTCATTTACTTCCGGAAGTGATTCCTATTATAACAAAGAGGGCAAAAAACACTCGATGTTTTTGACCCTCAATTACAAATCCATTCTATATTGATAACCGTAACTGTCCTCTTTCACGGCCTTCTTTACCAGCCTCGGCGGAATTCTCCTCATAAGTTCATTCGCTGCCTGCTGATCCATCAACCAGGCGGCAAGCTCCTGTCCGGGTATCACCAGCGGCATCCGGTCGTGAACCTCCTGCACGGATTCATTTGCCTGCGTCGTCAGGATCACATAGCGCATCTCTTCCCGGTAAAAGTTATAAATTCCTGCCATATATAATATATTGGTCTCCTCCATGCGAAACAGGAATTGCCGCTTCTCCCGGTCCCACTCATAAAAGCCGGTGGAAGGAACGATGCAGCGGCGGTTGACCAAACTGTCACGGAAGATCTTTTTCTCAACAGCCGACTCCACTCTTGCATTGATGATAACACCTTTCCCATCAAACCTCGGGAAACCCCAGGTACTTACCTCCGGTGATACCTCCTGCCCCGAGGGAATTAGTATGGGTGCCTGATTCGTAGGATAGATATCTCCCGTATTAACCGTCTTGTTATGAAACCTGGCATTCAGCTTCTCCAATATTCGGGCAATCTCATCCTTTTGCTCCACTGTAAAATTGTATCTGCCGCACATATGCAACCTCACTTCCCATTCTTAGGAATATCCAAGATATAACTTCCAAGGCTGAACGGAGGATATCCTCTTCCGGTTCTAATAGATTTATTCTACCATAATTTAGTACAATCCCATAGATAATCTTTCCAACGAATACATATTTTACTCCTGGGACTAAAAGTTAATTCATCTTCCAGTAAAAATAGGCAAAAAGCTATTTGACATTTCTTAAAATTAGATTATGATAGAGTATGGTGTTTGTAGCTAACGATATCATTATGAATAAAAAGTCCGCTTGCGGACTCTTGCGCTGCTGTGCAGTTGTCTTCAGGCAACATCTATCTTACGCATGGCATGTGCATCTGCCCATGAGGGTAAGCACAAGGAGCTTATGCTCCTTTATTTCATAGGACGCAATTTTCTATGAAGTGAAAAAACACTTGATGATCCCGATAAAATTTAAAGTATTCAAAGGAGGATACCACATGAAAACCGGTTTTGATCCACAGAAGTATATTGATGAGCAGTCCAAGTTTATTCTGGAGAGAGTCAATAACTATGATAAGCTCTACCTGGAATTCGGAGGGAAATTAATTGGAGATAAGCATGCGAAACGAGTACTTCCGGGCTTTGACGAGGATGCAAAAATCAAATTACTTCAAAAGCTGAAGGACCAGGCCGAAATCATCATATGCGTATACGCCGGCGATATTGAACGCAATAAAATCCGCGGCGACTTCGGTATCACTTACGATATGGAGGTGCTTCGTCTCCTGGACGATCTTCGCAGCTATGGCCTGGAGGTAAACAGCGTGGTGATTACCCGCTACAGCAGGCAGCCCGCCACCACTGTGTTCATCAACAAGCTGGAGCGCCGCAGCATTAAGGTATATACCCATGCCGCCATCCCCGGCTATCCGGCAGATGTGGATACCATAGTCAGCGAGAACGGTTACGGCATCAATCCCTATATTACCACCACCAAGCCCATCGTTGTGGTAACCGCTCCCGGTGCCAACAGCGGTAAGCTGGCGACCTGTTTAAACCAGCTCTATCATGAGTACAACATGGGACACAATGCCGGCTACTCCAAATTTGAGACCTTCCCCGTATGGAATGTACCGCTGAAGCATCCTCTTAATATTGCATATGAAGCTGCCACCGTAGATCTGAAGGATGTAAATATGATTGATAACTTCCACTTTGAGCGTTATCATGAGGTTACCATAAATTACAACCGGGATCTGGAGATGTTCCCGGTAATCAAGCGCATTATCGAGAAGATCACGGGCAAGGAATCCATGTACCAGTCCCCTACGGATATGGGTGTCAACCGCGTCGGCTATGGCATCATCGATGATGCCATCGTTACCGAAGCTTCCAAGCAGGAGATTATCCGTCGTTATTTTTTCACTATATGTGATTTTAAGAAGGGCCTGCTGGATGAGGAATCCGTTAACCGCATGAAGGTAATCCTGGAGGAGGTTTGCTTAAAGCAGGAGGACCGGGGCTGTGTTCTCCCGGCAAGAGAGTACGCTGCGAAGCTTAAGGAATGCTCGGCCGACAACGAAGTCGTACCCGTCATTGCCTTTGAATTCGAGGGCGGAAAGATCATCACCGGAAAAGGCTCTACAACCATGGACTGCTGCTCCGCCGCGCTGCTGAACGCCATCAAGTACCTGGCCGGCATCAGCGATGATATCTTCTTACTGTCACCCCTGATTCTAAATACCATCCGCGACCTGAAGGAACGGGATCTTCACAGCAAGATTACCTATTTGAACGCCAATGAGATTCTCATCGCGCTCAGCATCTGTGCGGTAACTAATCCTACCGCCCAGCTCGCTTACGATAAATTATCCGGACTTTCCGGCGTGCAGGCTCATTGTACTGTGATGCTGAACCGTAATGATGAGCAAATTCTGAAGAAGCTTGGCATCGATGTCACCTGTGACGCTGTATATCCTTCCGAGAATTTGTATTATGTATAATTTTTGGGAATGACATGAGGGCACTTTCTTATATGATCTGACATGCTGCTGTTTATGAATATTTAAGTCAAACAGGGAAACCATCACTTGCATGGTTTCCCTGTTTGATTCAGCAATATATAATTGGGGTTATACTTATATGACCGGTCTATCTGCCGGTGAACCGCTGGCAGCAACCGGCTTCTTTCCCACCATCCCGTGTAAATACCGGGTAATCCACAGAATTACGACACATAAGCCAATGCTATACGCACTGCCCAGTTTATAAAAAATCGTACTTTTTAGCGCAAAGATGATAAAATTACTGATCAGCAGATAGAACAAGCTGTGTCTTCCCACCGCACTAATCCCGGACAGCACTTTAAATCTGCACAGGTATCCCGAGGCCAGATAATAGGCATATACCATCAAGGCAGCACCCAGCAGCCATGCCAGTGACAGCGGAAAGCGGGAAGGATACTCCTTCGAGAGATACAGCGCATCCACAATCATATAAGCAGTTCCTGCGATGGAGGCCAGCAACACCTTGAGGTTAAAATCCAGCTTCCTCCTTGCCATAGCTACCCCTGCTACAAAATATACATAGAAGGGGATCACCGGAAAATAAGAACCGCCCTTTCCTCCAATCAACGTTCCCAAAAGAGGCTTCACTTCCCGATGGGGCAAAATGCAGACCAGCAGGGCCAATGCACCAAGACCAAACAGCACCTTTGTATTTTTACTGGTTAAAGGCTTCCATAAAATCAGCGTAACCAGAGTTAGCATCGCAAAGGAAAACAGGAACTCAGACCAGCCGGCCAACCGCTTGAACAGCAGGATTTCCAGAATCCGGTTCGCGCGGAAGGAAACCCTTTCAATAAATACTACATAGGAAAATGCAGAAATATAATATGCTCCCAAAAGACTGAGGATATTTCTCGCTGCTTTTTTAGCCGCATACCTGAAATCCTTTTGCAGATATGCCAAATAATACGCAAAGCCAAAGGCAAATACAAAGCCCGGAAACGTGGTCAGATTAACCCACTCACTTACAATTTTCCACCCGGCTTCCTTATCCAGATTGCAAAAGAACTGCAGGCAGTGAGCAAAAATCATCTGCACCGTCAAAAGCCCTTTAAAAAAATCAAGCTTATTATCCCTCATTCCTCGGTTCCCATTTTCCTTCATTGATAGCTCGAATCACTTCCACCGGAATCTTCGGCTTCCTGTCATAGGTGCATAATCCGTTGATCTCCTGCTCCACATCTGTGATTTCCGTATAGCAAAAGCCCTGAACATGGGGTGAGGCAAGCAAAGGACTCACCACATCATAATACCTTCTGGCAAAGTCTTCATCAGAGGAAGCGCTGGAATATCCCCAGCCGTCCCAATCACCTTTTTTATAGGAAATCCCTCCGAACTCTGTTACCAGTACCGGCTGACCGGTATATTCCCAGCCATGGGCAAATAAAGGCCTTCCGCCCGGTGCATACTGAAGGATATTCTCCATTGTACCGTATCTCTCCTTGATTATCTCCCTGTTCCATTCATAATCATGAATTGTCAATAAATCCGTACAGGTATGCTCCCAGCCGTCATTGGAGATCACCGGCCTGGTCTGATCCAGAGACTTGGTGAGATAAATCATCGCCGCACTGTGGCTTTGCTGCTCCTTCTTATCCTTGATATTGAATACTCCCCAGGATTCATTGAGCGGTGTCCACGCCACGATACAGGGGTGGTTATAATCCCTGAATATTTCGTCCATCCACTCATCCGTTATTCTCTTAACATATTTTCTGGAATAAACATAAGCTGCGGCAATCTCACCCCATACCAGGAAGCCCATCTTATCCGCATGATACAAAAATCTTGGATCTTCGATCTTCTGATGCTTTCTGACACCGTTAAAGCCCATGGACTTCGCCAGTTCAATATCCTTTACATAATCCGCATCCGTCGGTGCTGTCAAAAGGGAAGTCTCCCAGTACCCCTGGTCCAGAAGAAGCTTCTGATAATACGTCCGGTTGTTCAGCAAGAATTTGCCGTTCTCTACGGATACCTTTCTCATTCCGAAGTAAGAGGATACGGTGTCTGCTTCCCTGTCTCCCTCATACAATCTGAATTTGACATCAAACAATCTTGGTCTTTCCGGGGTCCATACGAGATCCTCCTGGAAATTCCAGTTTCTGAGAAGCTGCTGGTCCAGCAACACCTTAAAGCTTCCTGAATTACGCAGCAGCTCCACAGAGCTTGCCGCCATCAGCTCCCCTTCAAAATAAATCTCCGTCCGGAGACAGGAGGCCTTGTCGCCTCTAATTTCATATTGAATCTCTACCTGCATATTGTCTAGGTCCGGGGTAAGGTATACATTGGCAAGATGAACCTCCTCAACCGCCTCAATCCATACCGTCTGCCAGATTCCTGTAGAACGGGTATAAAAAATACCTTCCGAATGATCCTTCCAGTACTGCTTTCCTCTGGGTATTTCAAGATCGCTTGGCCCATCCGTCACCTGCAGGACAATGGTATTCCCTTCTTCCTTAACCGCATGTGTAATGTCCGCCTCAAAGCCGATATGTCCTCCGGTATGTTCCAGGATGAACCTATCATTGACCCACAGTCTGCAGCTATAGTCCACCGCTCCAAAATGCAGCAGGATACGTTTGCCTGCCGTCTCCTTTGGCAAATCAAACTTTTTACGATACCAGACAATTTCATGAGCATCGTTTATTCCTATGCCGGACAGCTTCGCCTGATACACATACGGAACGGTGATTTTTTTATCAAAGCTGTCTGTATCAAAGGAGAACTCCCATTCCCCGTTTAAATTAATCCAGTCATTTCTGACGAATTGCGGTCTGGGATGTTCATTTCGTGGTAAATTCATGTTATGTACCTCTCTTTGTAGTATTTATAGTTAATGTTAATTTAAAGCCAGTCTTTATAGTTCTTATCAGCCCTTGACTCCTGAGGATAAGGATATCCCCTTCACAAAATATTTCTGTGTGAACAGGTACAGTATAACCATAGGTATAATCGCTATGGTCGCAATGGTGCACATTCTTGCCACCTGATTGCCGTACACGCCCTTGGCTAACTGCAAGCCCGCGGTCAATGTCAGTCTGTCAATATTATTGATGGCAATTGACGGCCACAAGAAATCATTCCAGCTTCCTGTAAAAGTAAACAAGCCCACTGCAATTAAAATCGGCTTACAGCTTGGCAGCACTATTTTTCTGAAAATCCGCCATTCACCTGCTCCGTCAATCTTTGCAGATTCAAGAATCACATCCGGAATGGCATACATGAACTGTCGAATTAAAAAGATGTTCAGTACACCGGCTAATCCGGGAACAATTAGGGCAAGATGCCCGTTCAGCCATCCGAAGGTATACATGATCTTATAGAGAGGAATCACATTGGTTATCGCCGGAAAAGAGGATAAGAACATGATGCCCAAAAAGATCACATCCTTGCCCTTGAACTTCAGCTTTGCATAGGCATAAGCGGACATAGAATAGATCGTTACCGCAATCACCGTCTGAGTTCCCGATACGACAAAGGAATTCAGAAACCAGTTGTATACCGGCAGCTGTTTATTGCTAAAGGACAGGATCTCTTTGTAATTTTTTAATGTCCAGGTATTGGGAAGATACATAAAGCCTCCGGCCTGGTTGATCTCCGCATCTACCTTAAAGGAAGAAATCACAATCCAGAGCAGCGGCACCAATGTAATTACTGCCAGCAAAAACAGCACTCCGAAGGCAATCCATCCATCTTTTTTCGTATTTGGATAGGAATAGCTATCCTCTTGGATCTTCTTTTTTATTTTCATGGTTCCCTCCTAATCCGGTTGCTTCCGCAGTAATATAAGCTGGCCGACAGAGATTGCACCGATAATCAGTCCCAGGCAGGTTGACATGGCACTGGCCATACCCGCGACAGAATTCCCTGTTCCAAATGCCAGATTACGTATATACATAAGCAGAACAAAGGTAGATTCGCTGGGTCCGCCATTGGTGAGTATCAGGGGCTGTCCGTAGATATTAAACTGTGCGATCACTGATACGATAAGGGTATAAGTAAGCGGGAACCGGATGGTCGGCACCGTAATCTTTGTAAAGCGCTGCCAGCCTCCCGCACCGTCCAGATCAGCCGCCTCCAGAACCGACTTATCAATTCCTGACAAGGCTGCGATATATATGATCAAATTGCCTCCCAGTCCCCACCATATGGTTGTCACCACAATCGTAATCCATGCATATGGCTGTGCTCCATACCAGTTGACGTCCGTTCCGAACAGATTATTGAACAGTCCCAGAGAACGGTTAAATATGAACAGCCAGGTCAAGGTTACCGAGGTAATGGAGAACAGAGTCGGCATATAAAATATTCCCTGAAAAATATTGCGTCCCTTTGGTCTTTTATTCAATAAGAGTGCAATTCCCAAAGGAACCACAATCTGGAACGGAACACAAATCAGCACAAAGGTGACCGTATTCTTAAGCCCGTTCCAAAACTGGCGGTAGAAGGTGGATTCCGGATTCGTCAAAAACACCTTATAGTTTTCCAGCCCTACAAACTTTGCCGGTGTAAACAGGTTCCATTTTGTAAAGGAAGAAAAAATTCCGTAAAACATCGGCACCAGAAAGAATATGATAAAAATGATCACATGGGGAGCAATAAACAGATACGGAGTAACGTTAAGCTTCTTTTTTCTTTTTGATTTTCCACTTTCCTGCATCCTGCTTCATCTCCTATTACTTCCGAAGAAGGGGAGCCGCACCGGTATATCTCAACCCTTTTGCAGCATCCCCTGCTTCTATTTTATATTGTTCTGCCTTTTATTGTCCCATTTCTATTCTGTCTTTTGTTTCCTGTACCGCCTGCTTCAATCCGTCCTCAGCAGACATACGGCCGAATAATACCTCTCCTACAATCTTATCCAGACTCTCCACTGCATAGCCATAGTATTTGAAGTCATATATCTTTAATTCCTCGTTCTCGTCTGCCAGGAAGGCCTGGGGCATCGTCTTGAATTCAGCAACATCCTTGATTGCTACGTGTGCCGGCACCTGTCCTGCCTTTGCCCATTCCAGGCTATTATTTCCAACAAAGTCGATAAAGTCAAGCACTGCCTTGGTTCTTTCCGCATCTCTCTTCTCATTCTTGGGAATTACGAACTGATGAGAGGAGGTCCAGTTACCCTTGGTTCCTGCTTCAAATACAGGGAAATCGTACATCTTGGCATTTAATCCGGTCTCTTTTACATTGTTATACATCCAGATGCCTTCCGGGCAGTATAACATATTACCGCCAAGGAACATCTCCCAAGGTGCATCGCCGTCTTTCTGTGTATAGCCTGCTTCATATAACTCTGTCCAGGTATTCAGAACCTTCGCTGCCTTGTCATTATCAAAATCGGGTACAAGACCATCTGAGCTTAAGGTTCCGTCAAGCTGTGCCAGGGAAGCCAAGAACATTACACGCTGCCAGGTCATACCTACCGGTATAATTCCGTCAGCCTTGCAGGCTTCTCCGCTTGCCTTAATCTCATCCCAGGTCAGTACACCGTCATCCATCGCTCCGTTGCCGTATTTCTCATACAGATCCATGTTAACATAGAGAACGAAGGAATGAACATCCAACGGAATACCATAGTGTCCGCCGTTGATTTCTGTCATCTTCCAAGCCTTGGGATTGTAGTTATCACTTTTAATCTTAGAATCAGCAAGCAATGTATTATAATCCTCCAGGAAGCCATATTCCTGGAATAAAGGAATTCTCTCTACATGGTTAATTGCTACGTCCGGCACATCTTCGCCTGTCTGAACCGCCAGAGGAAGCTTTAAATACAAATCATTTGCTTCGATTGCACGGTGGTTTACCGTATAGTCCGGATTGGTTGCATTGTAGGCATCTACGATTGCCTGCATGGAGCTTCCGTCTGCGCCGGTGAAAATAGTCCAGAACTCAATGCTTCCCTTCGCTCCCGGCTTTACCGTTACCTGTGCCTCTTCACTCTTCTCGCCGCCGGCACTGTCGTCGGCCACCTTTGTTCCGCCTTCTTCCTTTGTCTCCTTCGGACTGGAGCATGCCATTAACGAAAGACTTGCTACAATTGCCAGAAGATACACCGCCAATTTTTTCTTCATAAATTCTCTCTCTTTTTGATTTAATAAGTGAAATGCTATGCAAATACACTTTAAAACATAAATCGTGTTTTATTTGCAATATGTATTTATTTTTTAAAACATGATTTATGTTCTATTATTTTGTATTATAATGTATTCTACCTATAAAATCAACCTTTAATTTATTATTTTTATACACTATTACTATTATATATTTTTTAGTTCTTCTATTTATGTTTTTAATGCATTTAATTTAAACATATTTGTTGTTATATAAAACAAAACACCTACCGGAAGACGAGTCCTTTTCCTTTGCACATTAAAAAACTCTGACCAGGCAAACCACACCTGGTCAGAGAAGCATATCCGCATAATGTACATACAACATCAATATTCCATACTAAGTACAATATTTTGAGGGTGGTCCCCGAATTTTTCTCCGAAGATGTTAAATCCCCCAACATATTTTGCATCCTTTTTATTACCGATCCGAATTACAATCGGTGTCCCGCTTTTTATCGCCAGCATCTCGATTGTCGTATCTCCCAATTTGCTTTCGTTGACATAGCAGCCATCCTTTCTGACCTCCCAGGTTGTCAGCAGCCCATATTGTGTGCTGCCCGACGACCAGGACGGAGGAGTAATCCTTCCTCGTCTGGCCCCAAAGTCTCCGGGGGAACGCCAGGTTCCGCAATCCACATTATTAATCCATACCGTAATATCCGATTTCCAATTCTCACGGTAATTCGGCGCTTCGGAGCATATCTCAAGGGACAGCCCCAAGCGCTTCAACTCCGTCTGCTTCGGAAGCTGATTCGGAAATTTATACTCCACATAGCCGCCCGAGCTCCATATAATCTGTGCATTCAGCCGCTCTGGCAGGTAGAAGCACTGGGTCGAATCTTCATTTCCGATAATCTCATTCTCGTCTGCAATTCCACAGGTAGAATACATCTCACAGTCGGTATAGGCTCCGATCGGCATATTCACACTGGTGACTTTGTTCACATTCTTTGATACGCTGTCAATGCTAATGGTGACCATATCGTTCTTTTTACTGCACAAACGTACTGCCCCTCTTGTTCCGGGCTGGACCTCCGCATTGATTAACCCCGCCTTCTCCAGTATTTTAACATGCAGGGCTGCACTGGAAGCCGCAATATTTAGTTTTTCCGATATTTCACCGATATTCAGACTTTCTTCATATAACAGCTTTAATATATCCAGTCTAACCGGTGTGGACAATGCCTTGCCGACATTGCACACCTCATCTGTATCATCTAAATTTAATGTTAATAATTTAGCCATAACCCACCTTCTCCGTCCTGATTTCGATTTATAGAATTTCCGATCATATGCATTATTTACCTAATCTAAATCAGTATTTTATCACAAACCGAAGCGATCAACAAGAATAAGTATGTTAAAAAGGTTTGCTTTTGCATATTAAAGATAAGAATGTTATAATAGTTTAAATTCCATTATATCAAACGTGTTGATAGCAAAAGGATAATAAAGTAATGAGGTGGTTTTTATGCTGTTTCATAAAAATTCATACAAAAATATTCAAAGTCATAAAACAATGAACCCCAAAAAAATAATTCAAATGATATCATTGATGCTCATCATTATGTTCATCTGTACTGTAATATCCATGTTGTTCTTTCGCATAAAAATGTTCGAATCAAACATTGTCATGATTTACCTTCTTGGTATCTTTTTGTTTACTTATTACGCTGAGGATTTTATTTTCAGCTTTGTTTCATCGTTATGTGCGGTACTTCTTTATAACTTCTTTTTTACAGAACCATATTATAATTTTAAGGTAAAAAATCAAAGCTATATTTTTACCTTTTTTGTAATGCTGATTGTTGGCTTTATCACAAATATGCTTACCAACCGCGTTAAGCAGGAGCAGCAGCAGGTGGAAGACAGGGAAAAATATATCTCCTCCTTATTCTATATTGAAAAAAAGCTATTGGATGTTAAGAGCGAGGAAGAATTGGCTATGACTTCAGCTGTTGAAATTGCAAACCAATTGAAAGCAGAAGTGAACGTGAAGATATATAATCCGGAGCAAGAGTTGATTTGCAGCTATTTCTGCGGAAAAGACGACTTTTCCGGAGAGATTGATCAAGCTGCCTGCTATGAGACTTATCAGACAGGCAGTGCCTGCGGGCATGGCACGAATCTATTCTCTGAGGCAAGAGCTTATTATGAGCCGATTGTCAGCCAGAGCGGTGTTTTGGGTACCGTCGGTATATCACTTTTGGACAATTCTGTTCTGACGCAAACGCAAAACAGATTCATCGATGTTATTATTCCTCAGATAGCAGTTGTTTTGGATCGGCAACGATTATCAAAGAAAGAGCAAAAGATTCAGATCGAAATGCAGAAAGAGCGCTTAAGAGCCGATATGCTCAGGTCCATCTCTCATGATTTCAGGACACCCTTGGCCGGTATAATGGGATTAGCAAGTACAGCCCGTGATAATTACGATAAATTAAGTGATGAAGTAAGAAAGAACTTTCTTCAAAGTATTTATGAGGATGCAGACTGGCTGAATGAGCTTGTGGAAAATATCCTGCAGACCACCCGTTTTGAAGCAGGCAAAGTTAAGTTGAATCTCGAGGAGGAAGCTGCGGAAGAAATTATCACTGATGCAGTGTCCCATGTTAAAAAGCATGCTCGGGATTATAATATTCACGTAATACTCCCGGAGGAAATAATCCTGATTAAGGCTGATGCCATATTGATTCGTCAAGTTATCATTAATCTTTTGAATAATGCAATCAAATATTCACCGGCAGGAACCGAGATTACTATTTCCTTACATCAAAAAGGGAAACAGGTGGTATTTGAGGTCAAGGATAATGGACCGGGAATCCTTCAGAATGATTTGCCGGTATTATTTGATCGTTACCATCAGAACTGCTCCATGAACCATATAAACCGAAGAGGCATGGGTCTTGGATTATCACTTTGTAAGACAATTATTCAAGCACATGGCGGGGACATAACCATTCGTAATTACGAGCCGCACGGTACGATTGTGACATTTTACATTACATCGAAGGAGGAGAAGCAGGATGGATCCGCTGATTTTGATCGTTGATGACGAAAAATCGATCAGAAGCTTTTTGCGTATTTCAATTGATATGCAAGGCTATAAATGTATCGATGCCTGTGATGGATCAACCGCACTTATGCTGGCGGTTTCCAGAAATCCGGATATCGTGGTTCTGGACCTGGGATTGCCAGATATGGATGGAATTGAGGTAATAAGGAAATTAAGGACCATCTCCCAGATACCTATTATAATAATATCTGCTAGGGGTCATGAGCGGGAAAAGGTAGAAGCGCTGGATGCAGGTGCGGATGATTATCTGACAAAACCGTTCAGCGTTCCGGAGTTGCTGGCACGCATCCGTGTAATCTTAAGGCATAAGTCAAGCATGAATACCCAGAATGAAGTCGTTAGCTCAGTATATAAAATCAAAGACTTATCCATTGATACAGAGAAGCACCGTGTCTGGCTGCACAATAACGAGATAAGACTAACACCAAATGAATATAAAGTATTAGTATTATTGGCACAGAATCAAGGAAAGGTCTTATCCCACCGATTTATTACCGAGAATATCTGGGGAGGTATACTTCCGAACGATACTCAGTCCTTACGTGTATGTATGGGAAATCTAAGGCGAAAATTAGGTCAGGACCCGACTCAGCCGGAATACATAATTACAGAAATCGGTATTGGTTACCGGATGATTGACGAATAAGAAAGTGATATTTTCGGAGGTGTTGAAAAACACCTCCTTATTTGTTATGCAAACCTTATCTCATCTTTGTAATCCTTACACAAAACTTATACCGTATGTAGTAATCTTTAAGTATGAAAAACAAATTGGAGGCTTTGATTATGAATGAATTTGAGATAGTTACAAACAAATTTGACCAACTGCTAAAAGAAGCAACCGATAAACTTAAAAATAATAGATTAGAGGAAGCCTATGAATACATTATGCATGCCTGCGAAGCGGATCCGAATGCCCCGCATCCCCATAATCTGCTCGGTATTTGGTACGAATTTAAAGGTAAGAATGAACTAGCCAGAAAGCATTACCGGGTGGCATATGTACTTGATCCAACCTATATACCAGCGAGTGAGAATCTGGAACGGGTAAGTACCCTCTTTCTTTACAAAAGCATACCGGTAAATTATGGATACTTGTCCGAAGAAGACATTCGTATATCAGGCGGAAACAGCAAAAAGTAAGGAAGTAGGAGATGCTATGTATATCATTATAATCGGATGTGGAAGGTTTGGCAGTAAATTAGCAAAGGATTTATCTGACGGCGGAAATGATGTCTGTGTTGTTGAGCGAAACGGTGATAAACTAAATAGCCTGGGAAGCGGCTTTAATGGCCAGCGTATCAAAGGTATTGAATACGACAGTGATAACCTTATCGAAGCCGGTATCAGACATGCAGATGCCTTAATTGCGGTTACTTCGGATGATAACATCAATATTACCGTATCCATGATTGCAAATAAAATATTTCAGATTCCCAAGATTTTTGCCCGAGTAAATGATCCAGAGAAGACTTATTTGTATAATAAACTAGGAATTAATACTATTAATCCAATCCAATATGAGATCGAGTTGATTAAGAGCAAACTGCCAATTGGCAGTATAGATGTTATTACAATTTTTGATGATGATTATGAGATGCTTGAATTGCTGGTGGATAAAGATAAGTCCATTACAGTGGGCAAGCTTGAAGACAAATTCCATTGCATTATCTCCGGTCTGAGGAAAGATGGAAAGCTGAAGCTGCCAGCAAAAAACGATATTATTACGAACAAGGTTCAGCTATACTGTACCGTCGGTATTAAGGATAAGGGGAAATTAATAAATTATTTATGCAAGGAGAATTTTTTATGAAAACGATAATCATCGGCGGAGGTAAGATTGGATACAATCTCTTCAAAACGCTCAGAGAACGAGACTTTGAAGTCACATTAATCGAAAGAGATAAGGAAACCTGTCTGAGGATTGCCGAAGACTTTGACACCGATATCATCTGCGGTGATGGAACAAATCTGGAGGTACTGAAGGATGCCGGAATTGAAAATGCTGAAATTATCGCTGCAGTTACCGGAACCGATGAAGAAAATCTTGTAATTTGCCAAATAGCAAAGTTAAGCTTCCATACACACAAAACAATTGCCCGCGTTAATAATCCCAAGAATATGGTCATGTTTAAAAACCTTGGGATTGATAATACCGTCTGCAGCACACAGGTGATTGCACATCTGATTGAGAACTCCCTTGATAAAGAGGATTACCAGATTATTAGTACCTTCGAACGAGGAGCAATGTTATTGGCTGAGCTACTGATCAAGGAAGAAAATCCATGGTGTAATAAACCTATCAGAGAATTAGATTTGCCAAAGGAATGTGTTCTGGTATCCATACTTCGCGGGGACAATGTTACATACCTAAGAGGAGATACGGTAATCCTGGCCGGAGACAAGGTCGTAATTATAACCAATAAAACAGTACTTTCAATTATCACATCTGATTTATATCATGGGGGAAATAAGAAATGGGCATTCGGAAAGGCGAAGTAAAGGGGATATTGGAAGAAGCTATTACTGTAGTTATTTATCTTGTCTTTATTTTTATAGTAGTTGTCATTATTATGGAGTGACCTTATGAACAGGATAAAATCATCAAATATAAAAATTATTAGTTATTATACGGGATATATTATACTGATTATTGCTTCGTTGATGCTCCTTCCAATTATTACAGCTTTTCTGTTTCATGAATGGAATCCGATGTTGGACTTTATCATCAGCTGTGCAATTACTTTTCTAACTGGATTTGGGCTTGTTATATTTGGCTTTAATAAGAACGAGGGCAGACCGGCTTTTCAATGGATTCATGGCTTTGTGATTGCAGCTTTCTCTTGGATTTTACTTACAATATTGTGCGCGATACCGTACTGGTTGAGCGGACATACAAACTCACTGCTTGATTCCTGTTTTGATGTTATGAGCGGCTTTACTACTACAGGACTAGCACTCACACAGGATCTCGATCATTTATCCTATGCTCTCAACATGTGGCGGCATATCTTAACCTTTATCGGCGGCCAAGGCATGGTTGTACTTGCTCTTTCATTTTTAACAAAGGAAATCGGCGGAGCTTATAAAATCTATGTCGGCGAAGGCAAGGACATCGAATTGGTTCCGAATATCAAGGGAACCGCGAAGATCATATGGAAAATCAGTATGGTATACTTAATAATAGGGACCCTTGTTCTCTGGGTGATTGGTATTTTTATTGGACTGAAGCCGGTATCAGCATTGATGCATGCGCTTTTTATGTTTGCTTCCTCCTGGAGCACCGGAGGATTTGCACCAAATTCCCAAAATATCATGTATTACCATAGTACACTATTTGAGACAGTCACCATGGTCCTATTTATACTTGGTTCCTTTAACTTTGGCCTGCATTACGCAATATGGCAAGGGAAACGAAAAGAATTCATTAAGAATATTGAGCTGCAGAGCTTCTTCATTACCTCCTTTGTTGCCTGTATCCTTTTACTCCAGGGACTGGCAAGACTCAATGTTTATCCGAATGCAATGGCAGGCTTCCGCAGGGTCATATATAACGTGTTATCAGCTCATACCACAACCGGCTTTGGAAATATATATGCAAGGCAGTTTGCTCTGGAATGGGGAGATTTCGGAATACTGATTATGGTACTGGCCATGCTGATTGGTGGTTCTGCCTGCTCTACCGCAGGAGGTTTTAAAGGATTACGGGTTGGAATTGTTTTTAAAGGTCTTCTTATGGATGTGAAAAGGCTCCTTTCCTCAGAAAGAAGTATGAAGGTATATAAATACCATCATATCAAGGACAGAATTCTCGATGACAGTACAATAAAATCCTCAGCAATTATCATTTGCTGCTATATGGTTACATTTACCATCGGCACGATGCTTGGTACCTTTTATGGATATCCTCTTTCGGCTTCGGCTTTTGAGTCAGCCTCTGTAGCAGGAAATGTTGGTTTATCAATTGGTGTAACCTCCCCCTCCATGCCGTCCGTTATGAAAGTGTATTATATAATAAGTATGTATCTGGGAAGATTGGAATTCTTATCGGTATTCGTTATGGTTGGCTATTTTATTGGAGGTGTGAAAAGAAAATGCGTAAACTTATTAAATCACTAATTTTTTTGCTTATCATTATCTCTCCCTTACCAGCTACTGTAAGAGCCGAAGCAATAACCAAAATCAATGATTTAATTGAGCATGCTAAAACGCTTGACGGGCAGGAACTTGTTATCGAAGGCGAAGCCATCGGAGAAAGAATGATACGTGGAGATTACTCCTGGACAAATATAAATGATGGAAGCAATGCAATTGGTGTATTTCTAAGTAACACAGAAGCTGATAAGATAAATTTTTATGGTAATTATAAAAACATCGGAGATAAAGTAAAAATCACTGGTATATTTCAGCGAGCCTGCAATAAACATGGAGGTGAAGCCGACTTTCATGCAGTATCACTTGAAGTAGTAAAAAGCGGGTATCCTGTGGATATTCCGATATCAACTCCCAAGATTATCGCAGCGGTAGTTCTTTCGGCAACAGCCCTCCTTCTATTCATTATTTTTCATAGAATTAAGGTAAGCAGCTACAGCCGAAGGAAAAATCTTCAGCGCGAGCATTAAAACATATATTTTAAATACTATTTTTTGTTATCGTAAACATTATTATCTGTTTTATATATTACTTTTTAATAATAAAACAAAATCGCATTTGCATGCGGGATATTTTTACCGCTGTAAACAGTATAAATACGTAATCTAAACTGCAGTCTTTAATATATTGTCTCTGCTGATTGATCCTAAAACCATTGATTTTGCTTACTTTTCTCATGATTTACAGCAATATATAAGCAAGGATTTTAAAAAGTACTTTATTTTTCTTGCAGTTGTGATGAACATTTACCATAAAAAGAGGAGCGCTTACTCACCGTCCACCTTGTATAGACCAGTTTGATGCTGACTTTCTTAAAATAAGCCAATACTTCAAAATCAGTTACTGATATCTATGATATGCTATGACAAGCTTGGAAAACCACTTTTCAAGAGATTGTTTCAGGTTATACTGACCGATAATGGAAGTGAGTTTTCGAATCCGAAAGTAATTGAATATAATGATACAAAATTCACCAGACTGCGTACACATGTACTTTACTGGATGCTGGAAGTCCTTAATCAAAAAGGCGCAATCAATGTTAATCATGGACTTATTCGGTGAATCCTTCCGAAGGGTACTGGCTTCAATCTAACTCAGGAAGATATCAACTTAATGATGAATCATATCAATTCTTACAAAAGAAAAAAGCTGAACAATCGTAGCCCATACGAAACGTTCAGCTTTTACCACGGAGAAGAGATCTTATATAAACTAGGATGTACACTGGTTGGCGCCAGTGACCTCATGCTAAAGCCAGCCCTTCTCAAAAATAATATAAAAACAGCTAAAAACAGTTGTCGTCAGCAGCCCATAAAGAGCTGAAATAGGGGTGGATTCTCCGATTACAAAAGTTGCATCTCGCTTTACTATCGAGTATTAATTTTACTCTTTACCTCGCATTTTACTCAGTTGTATAAATTTAGAATATATTTATTGTAAATAACTGTTTTTAATTGATAAAATGTATTATTATGGTATAATAAGTATATATTTACAAGTATGTTAAACAATACTCGTTAATTAATTAAATCAAAGGAGAATATCCAAACTACGATACAGCAGACATTAAAACTTACCAAATTTCCAATTAACTCCATGGGTGAATTCCCAAATAGAATTAAACATTTCAATGTTTATTTCTCATTCTAAAAAAGAGGTGAAAACATCAAGAAGGGATATGCGATCCACAAATTCATTATTTTCTTTATTGCAATAGCTGCTCTAGTTTCAACAGTAATTGGAATTCGTTATTATAAAAAAGCACAATTTGATGATAGTATATCAAAAATGCAAGTGGAAGAGGTTGATCTGATTGCAATAAGGTATTATTACGAAAGCAAATATGATTTAGGAGGGATTACCAGAGATCCTATTATTGCAACCATAAAAGAGGAGGATTTAATCAAAGAATTCTTAACTTCATTCAAAAAACAGTCCTTCATTTATAGCCGCGAAGCAGATAGACGATCCTATAGCACGGGCGAGAATATTAAAATTGAGATTGTTTTTAAAAACAAGACATCAATGATCTTTGATATAAGAAGGTATGAGAAAACTAATAAGATATTAGTATGGGTATATTCTGATTACCTCCATAATATTTCTTCCATATATAAACTTCCTTATACAACTGGTACAGTTTTCTTTGACTGGATAGTAAAACAGGTTGTTTAAATTATTTCTTCCATCTATAAGCTTTCCTATGCTGCAGGCGGCGAGTTTTTTGACTCGATAATAAAACAGGATGCTTTAAATCAATCCAACTGACAAAAAGGATGCATCCTTAAATAACTTTAGGTTAAATAAGATGCATCCTTTACCGTTAATATCAAGTACGATAAATAAAATATATATTTATACTTAGTCTATGCACCGGAATACACCCGCTACATTTTTTTATCATAGATACGGTAGGATACCAAATATGTCAGAGCAAATACGCTAACCACCGCCAGCAACACTTGAACCAGCATCGGATAGAACAATCCGCCGACCAAAGATATCAGATACATAGCGCCGAGCATAACTGCTGCCGCCATACGGAATGCCTGATTGCCAATCTCCTTAATTCTTTCATCTGAGTTATTAACCCTGCTTTCCTTCAACTTCTCTTCATTCCCCAGAAGCATCCGGTTTTTAATCCACAGAATAACCGATACTGCGACCAGCCCGGTGCCCATTCCCGCATATACTCCCAGCATCTCCTCCTTTACCGCCAATTTCCAGTAAAATTCAGCCAGTAACGCCAAAGTCAGGGTTAATGTACCGATGATCCCAATTCCCAGGAACCGGTTCATACGAACCTTAACCACCTTTTTATACTCCTCATTCGTTCTTGCCGTTGTTCCGCATAACAGACCTCTCATAGATTCTCATCCTCCTGATCAAATATAAATATTTCTTCAATTGTAACTCCGAAAAACTGCGCAATTTTATGCGCCAGCACCAGTGATGCATTATATCTGCCGCATTCCAAGGAAATGATGGTCTGACGCGTCACATTCACCGCATCCGCCAACTCATTCTGCGTGACCTTCCCGGCCTTTCGCAGCTCCTGTATTCTGGTCTGCATCCACCCACCTCCAAAAATATTGTATAGTGCACTTTACTTTTTTAGTATAGTTCACTTTACATGTAATGTCAAGTAAATTTTACATTTACTATTTCATCTCCTTTGGTACCTAGTATTTAGGAAAAATGCTAAGCTTATCGGCGCATGACACCATAAAAGCTTAGCATTTATTTTAAAATTATTTATTTCAGCACCAACATATTTCATTGCTTTAATCGCTTATCTGTATTCCCTATGAAGGATCAGCGGCTCCAGCCATTACATCAATTCTCATAACTGACGGCATTCCATGCCTCACTGTTCACAACCACATCATAGTCGGCGCTCCACTCAGTATACAGCTTCGCAAACAGTTCACTGCGGCGCTGGTTAATGATCGCTTCCTTCCTCTGGGTTGTGGCATCCTCGTTATAATCCGATACGCAATAGAGGATATGCCAGCCGTAATCCGTAGTAATAATATCACTCACCTGGCCTGTCTTTAACGTAAATGCCGCCTGCTCGAAGGAGGAGCTGTAGCCTTCCGGACCCTCACCCCGCCCAAAGGTATATTCTATGGTATCTGCCTCAGAGTTCGCTTCCGCCAGAGCATAAAAGTCCTCCGTGGTCTTTGCCTGCTCCAGTAAGTTCTTTACCTTCTCATAGGCCTCTGCCTTTTCCTCGGCTGATAAATCAATCTTATTGCCTTCTCCGTCATAATCCACACTGTGAATTAAGATTTGTTGTATTGTAATCTGCTTCGAGTCAAGGTCGGAGACCCCCGTATCCACATTGATGGTAAGGTTCTCGAAGACCTTCTCCGCAAGCAGATTGTCCGCATATACCTGGCGAAGCAGTTCTTCTGTAATCAGGTATTTGCTGATATCCTCCGCACTAAGTCCTTCAAAATGCTCCTTCGCATAAGCGTTGGCATCTGCCAGCTCCTCTTCCGACAGGGAGATATCCAGCTTGGCTGCCTCCGCACGAATGATCTTCAGCTCGGTAATCTGGTTCATCACCTCATCCTTAATCGTATCGCCGAAGCTCTCACCGTTCCCCAGAATATCGGCACTCCAGATCTGATTCCCATAAGCAGCCTCATAATTTTTCTGGGCAGATTTCAGATAAACCATGGCCTCATTATAATAAACCCGGACATCTCCCACCATTGCCATCAACTCGCCGGAATTGGTCTGCTCTTCTGTTTCGGCAGCCTCCTTCTCCTTAGCATCAACCAGATAGAAGGACAATTCCTTTACTGTCTCCTGTTCAATATCGTAAGAGATATACAGCTCCCTGTCATTCTTCAGATAGGTACAGGTTAGCGCATTCTTCTCCGAATTAATTGTGCTCGCAATTTCCTTGCCAAAGCTGTCTGCCAGCAGGGCCTCCACCTCTGCCTTCTTCATACCGACGCCTACGCCATATACCTTATATTCACCGGCTCCTCCCAGCAGGGTAATGGCATTCACCTTTTTATCCGGAGCCATGATTTGCACCACATTCTCCATCGAATATACGGCAGTTCCCTGCTCTTTCAGCTCAATACCGGCTCTCTTTCCAAAGACCTGAACACTCTTACCTATATAATTCGTCAATTCATACCGCTCTTCTCCTACTCTGCAGGCTGACAGCAGCACTGTCATCAGCAGCACCGCTATTACGATGATAGATTTACGGCTTGTCCTCATTGCCAATTCCCCTTTCCTCCACCCGCACCATGGGCTGAACTGTTACATTTTACTGTTCCTGATTCAATATCTTGAAATCCTCCAGCAGCCGGTACAAATTCTCAAATATGCTGATGATATCCGACTTTCCCTTTGCATTGTTCGGTAAGCGGTATACAAAATACGGATTTGACTGCGGAATTAATTTCAGATTATTCTGATATTTTAGCATAAGCTCCGGTATCTTTTCAACCGCCAGCTTCGCTTTCGGATACATAATCAGCTTCACCTCATGCTCCTTATGAATTAACTGTACAATATAGAGGCTATGGCAGATGGATTTTATCAAGGCGATATTCAGAAGGTTATTCACAGCCGCCGGCATGTCACCAAAACGGTCAACCAGCTCCTCCTGCATATCCATCATCTCTTCTTCATTTTCAATTTCTGCAATCCGTTTATAGATATCCAGCTTATGAATTTCATTCTTAATATAGGTTGCCGGAATATAGGCATCCATATCCATATCTACCGTAGTTTCGTAAGTTTCGGAAGGAACTGCTGCCTCACCCTTCATCGATTTGACTGATTCATTCAGCATCTTACAGTAAAGGTCATACCCCACCGCCTCCATATGTCCGCTCTGCTCCGCACCCAGGAGATTTCCTGCTCCCCGGATCTCAAGGTCACGCATGGCGATCTTGAAGCCGGAGCCCAGCTCCGTAAATTCCTTAATGGCATGCAGTCTCTTTTCTGCGATTTCCTTCAGCATCTTATCCCTGCGGTACATCAGGAAGGCATAGGCAGTCCGGTTGGACCGGCCCACGCGCCCGCGCAGCTGATAAAGCTGGGAGAGTCCCAGGCGGTCCGCATCATCAATGATCATCGTATTTACATTGGAGATATCAAGACCCGTCTCAATAATCGTGGTGGAAACCAGAACGTCAATCTCTCCCGAGATAAAATCAAACATAATCTTTTCCAGCGTCCGCTCGTTCATCTGCCCATGGGCAAATGCCACATTGGCCTCCGGCACCAGCTTCGCTACATTATTTGCGATCTCATCAATACCGTTAACCCGGTTAAAGACATAGTACACCTGTCCCCCTCTGGCCAGCTCTCTACTGACGGCCTCCCGGATAATCTCATCGTTAAGCTCCAGCACATAGGTCTGGATCGGCAGACGGTCTACCGGAGGTTCGTCCAGAACACTCATATCCCGGATTCCTACAAGGCTCATATGGAGCGTTCTGGGAATGGGTGTAGCTGTCAGGGTCAGGACATCGATATCCTTCTTTAGCTGCTTTATTTTCTCCTTATGGGTTACTCCAAAACGCTGCTCTTCATCCACAATTAAAAGCCCCAGATTTTTAAATTTTACATCCGAAGAAAGAACCCGGTGGGTTCCCACTACAATGTCCAGGCTGCCCTTCTTCAGGCGCTCCAAGGTCTTCTTCTGCTCCGCTGTACTGCGGAATCGGGAGAGCACATCGATACTGACCGGGAAATCCATCATCCGCTGCACCAGTGTATTATAATGCTGCTGCGCAAGAATTGTAGTCGGCACCAGGACCACTACCTGTTTTCCATAGGACACCGCCTTAAAGGCTGCCCGGATGGCTATCTCCGTCTTACCATAGCCAACATCGCCGCAGATTAGACGATCCATAATACCTTTGCTTTCCATATCCTTCTTGGTAGCTTCAATCGCAAGGAGCTGATCCTCCGTCTCATCGTAGGGAAATGCTTCCTCAAATTCTTTTTGCCATACGGTATCGGGACCAAACTCAAAGCCCATTTTTTCCTGCCTCTGAGCATAAAGAGCGACAAGCTCCTTCGCAATCTCCTGCACCGCTCCCCGGACCTTGGCTTTGGTATTCTTCCACTCGATGGAATTCAGCTTGTTCAGCTTCGGCTTACGCCCCTCTGAACCCGAGTACTTCTGAATCACATCAAGGCCTGTTGCAAGAATATACAACACGCCCCCTCCGCCATATTCTATCTTAATATAATCCTTCGTAATCTTATCCACTTCGATTTTCTCGATCCCCCGGTAAATCCCCAGACCGTGATTCTCATGGACGATATAATCCCCGGGGGTCAGCTCCGTGAAGCTTTGGATCTTATTGCCCTCATAAGTGGATTTTTTCCTCTTTTTTTTCTTCTCCGCACCGAAGATATCACTTTCGGAGATGACCACCAGCTTGATCAACGGGTATTCAAATCCCCTTCGAAGATTGCCGTAGGCTACCATAATCTCGCCGCTTTGCAGTACCCGGTCCATATCCTCACTATAAAATGCACTGAGATTAAAATCCCTCAGATCCTCGCTCAGCCTCATTGCCCTGGTACGGGAACCGGACAAAAGGATTACACGGTATTTATTCTTCTTCCACCGCTCCAGATCCTTAATCAGAACCTCAAAGTTATTATGATAGGAGGCAACTGTCTGTACCGTAAAATCGTATTTGTGCCTCGGTGAATAGAAGTTATTTTTAACCTCCATGGTGCTGACCAGGACAGAATTCTTATTGGCCAGAATTCCCATGGCTTCCTTGTAGCCATAGATCACATCGGTCTGTCCCGGAAGAATATAACCCTTCTCGATTCGTCCGATCATATTCTCACGAAATTCCGTTTCTACCGCTTCTCCCTTTTCTGCCAGTCTTCCCGGCTCATCCAGAAAAAAAATCGTATCAGTATTATCAAAATATTGGAAGAAGCTCATCGTTTGATCATAAAAGTAATTAATATAGCTTTCCAGAGCCACCGACCCCTGATAAGCCTCCAGATTGTCCTTAAATTCCTGGATAATCTGATGGATCCGGGCTGCTTCCTCTGTCTTAAACTGGTCCCGCAATGCTTTATAATACTGCTTTTCTTCCGTCTCGAGCTTCTTCAGCCCGGCTGCGAGTCTGGCCTCATCCGGAATAATCTCAGCCGCCGGATAGATAATCAGCTCTTCCACCTGCTCAATGGAACGCTGGCTGCTGACATCAAAGGTTCGGATGGAATCTATTTCATCTCCCCATAGCTCTATACGGTAGGGAGCATCCTCCGTTAACGGAAAGATATCAATGATACCGCCGCGCACTGCGAAGTCCCCCGGTGACTCAACCTGGGCCTGACGTTCATAACCCAGATGCACCAGATCCTCACTGAACTGGCTCAGCTTAACGGTAGAGGCCGCATTGATTCTGATAATCCGCTCCTTCACCATCTGCAGGGGCAGCAGCCGGTCCATACCGCCCTCCAGCGAAAGGATAATAGTCGCTTCTCTGTTCTCAATCAGTCTGCGAAGGACCTTCAGACGGTCCCTCACAATGGCATTGCCGTGAATATCCGCGCTATAGAATATGATATCCTTTGCCGGGTAAAGCAATACCTCCTTATCATAAAGGCGGTAATCCTCATAAATTTCCTTTGCCTTCAAATCATTGTAAGTAACGATGACACGGTAACGGAAGCCCTCTCCCAGACCATGGATCAGATGACATTTTTGGGAATCAATACAGCCGGTAACATGTACCGGCAGAGCTCTCATTCTTATGTTTTCCCTGAGATCGATAAATTCTTTAAGCTCCATCAGGGGTGCTGTAAAGGTTTTCAACAGTATTTCCTCCTATAGCAAGCTTTCAGCTATTTCTTACGGTTATAGCGGTTCATGGCTGTATCGATATCTCCTGTTACAATCATACTGCAGGCATCCGATGTATCCTTTAATGCCTCCCGAATGACCGTGTTTTCTTCTGCTGAAAACCGGGAGAGCACATAATCTGCCAGGTCCCACCCCTTTGGCTTATCCCCGACTCCGACCTTAATTCTCGGAAACTCATCGGTACCCAAATGACTGATAATACTTTTAATACCATTATGCCCTCCGGCACTGCCCTTCTTGCGGATACGCAGCTGCCCCACCTCCAGACTGATATCATCATAAATTACGATAACCTCCTGCGGTGTAACTTTATAATAATCAACAAGCTCACGTACACTCTCCCCGCTGAGATTCATGTAGGTAACAGGCTGAGCAAGAACAACCTTCTCTCCCTCCAGATATCCCTTTCCGCAAATCGCTTTATGTTTTTTGAATTCCAGGGGAATGCGGCAGTCATCGGATATTCTTGTTATCGCATCCCATCCGATATTATGTCTTGTTGCCTGATATTCTTTCGTCGGATTCCCCAACCCTACTATAATGTGCATAGATGTACTAACCTTTCAATATATAATATATAATCCATGCGGATATTTCATTCTGCTGTTATTTCAAGCCGCACTCTCTTGCGAATCGGCTTAAACTGCAGAAGCCCAAATATCCGCTCCAGCTCCTGATTAATTTGATGCGGCTGCTGCTGCAGCAGCCCCTGAGGCTGCAGCCATAACTGCCATCTGCTGGGCAATCAGAATTCCCGTCACATTGTTCGCCAAAGTATACTCTACGGTATTTCTTCTGATATCCGTAAGATAATCATCGCACACGATTGCTACCGCAAACATAACCCTCTCTGTACCGGTCATGGACCAATTTCCGAAGCCCTTCTTATTCTTAAGATAATCCCTCACTGCGACAATCTCATCTGTCAGCTTCATGGCATCCTCCTGCAGCAAGGCAATGACTCCCAAAAAGGACAATTCAATTCCTGACCCAATCTTGCATTTCCGGTCCTTCATTGCTCTGTTCAACTCCGCTACCCGTCTGCATTTCGCATCCGCCGCCTCCTCACTGAAGGTGAGTACATGGGATAATGCCTGCACCGCATTGGCTCCGTAGAAGTCTCCTTTTAGGATCCGATAGCAGTCCTCCATCTCTCTTACCGCCTGGTATACCTGCTTCTCCGACACGGCAAGCAGTGCTGCAAAGCCATAATCATCCGAGGAGGTAATAAACTTATGCTCCTCCTTCATTGCATCATAATAATTCTTCGCAGAGGTAATCACCCTCCGGTAATCATAGGGATCCGCCTGCAAGGCAATCGATATCGCGGCCAGTACCAGATAGGGGGAAGAATGAAACCCTTCCTTCTTCATAGCTTCATAGACGGTAAGCACGCTCTTAAACATCGGTTCCGGATCTGCCTGGAGAGAAAGCATGACCGAAGTCATAAAGTTTGTAGTATCCTTAAATTGCGAGAATACTCCTGTGTTCTCCTTTATAATTCTCCGGCAGCGTTCAATGGCATCCGCATCCGCCTCACGGTTCTCCATGGTATACAGCAACGCTCCGAGCCTCGTATTAATATCGCTGTTCCATTTGAACTTCCTTTTCAACTCGTTATAATTGTTTGCAAACATTTCACATTTATACTTTAAGGATTCCCTCATCATATAATCCATCTTTACCCCCTGATAACAAACTCGATATATGCGATATTATTATAAACTTTTTGAAGGTTGGTGGCAACTGGAATTATCATTATCTGGCAGGAAAAGTCTGCCCAAGATCCATCAAAAAAAGCATCCTCCGGCTAATATCACTTATTAATCCAATGATATCAACCTTCCGGCTGCTTTTTCTGGCTCTTATTACCGATTCTTATTACTCTTCCTCTGGTTCTTCTGAATCTAATGCTGCAATTTCATACTTCTCAAGGATAATCTTCTGAATCTTATCCCTGGTGTCCGAATTAATCGGATGAGCAATATCACGATACTCACCATCACCGGCTTTTCTGCTGGGCATTGCGATGAATAAGCCTTTATCGCCCTCGATTACCTTGATATCGTGTACTACGAACTCGTTATCAAGTGTAATTGAAACAACCGCTTTCATCTTGCCTTCCTTACTCACCTTTCGCACGCGTACGTCGGTAATTTGCATGGCATGGTCCCCCTTTTCTGTCAAATTTATCGTTAGTTATTTAGAAAAAGCAAGTTTAACTCCAGTTAATTCACTTTTCCCTGTTACTATAAAACTCTTTTCAAACTTATGGCTCCGGATATTCACTCACCGGAACCGCTTTTATAAATTTAACCGAAATGCTGATACTATTGCTACCATACCATAGCCGTATATGTATAAACGTGTATACGCATGAATGTGTATACGCATACTTTATTAAAGAATAAATAAGTACGCTCCAATGGTATGCGGCACTTATTACCTCGAAATGCACTCCCCGCGTTCGGTGTAATCACTTCTGATTACTGTATATGATACCTCGTACCGCTTATATGCACTCGCTCCGCTTGTCACAGTATAATGTCTGATGCCATTATACCATAAATATTCCCATTTGTGAATAATATTTACGAAAAAACCCATAAAAAAGCGCATTTTTTTGACATTTTGACCCATGACTTCTATTTTGAGGTGAATACGACGGATTTTCTGTCCATTTTTTATTCAAAACTAGCAACCAACTTATAAATTTAGAATATAATGAAAGCGAATGAGGATCGTGTGAAAAGGATGCCTGCCTTTCCGGCATCCTTGGGAAGAACCCAAAATGAATTCCTTTAGAAATTTATTTTGACTTTCTTCCGGGTTTTATACCTCTGAAAAGCGGCAGTATGCAGTTAGTGTGAGAATAGTACCCGCACAGCAAGCTTGCTTGTGAATCCCGATTGGCGCAACAAAATCAGGAACGAAGTTCATAATTTAATGAGTATACACCGCAATCTTTGTAAGTATCTTTTTCCAGTATATTTATACGTTCTTATCCCCAGCATCGATTCTCCGGTGGGTGCATTCTGTGCGCCGGCACAGCGCATCCCCCCCACCTCCCAAATTCTTCCAAAATAATGATGAGGAAGCATTTTAATATTGTATTTTAAGGAAAAAGGGTTATAATAGCAGATAGCAAAACTTTAATACAATGCAGGGCATTGTCATAACAAACAACGACAAGCAAAAAGCCGCTTGTCTTATGTTAAGCAACGGCAAGAAAACTCTTGCCTTATGTCAAACAACGGCAAGAAAACCCTTGCCTTATGTTTAATAATAATGATATGGACCAAATGTAGCCTGTGGACAAAGCAGATATCCCAACAGTATAAGTTCATGATTAAGAATTATGATATGTGATGTCTGTTTTGCTCACGGGTTATTTTTGGTGACGGATCAAGAATAGGAAGTGCACGATGTATAAAATTGATTTTAACACACCCTGCCGGATTCATTTCATCGGCATAGGCGGAATAAGCATGAGCGGATTTGCAGAATATCTACATACCCTTGGCTTCAAAGTAAGCGGGTCTGACAGCCACCAAAGCAAAATAACCGATCATCTCAGCAATCTCGGAATTGAAGTATTCCTCGGGCAAAGGCCCTCCAACATCTCCCCTGATATTAATGTTGCGGTATATACTGCCGCAATCCCGGAAGACAATGAGGAATTCCGGGAGGTGCAGCGCAGGAATATCCCTATGCTTAACCGTGCCCAGATGATTGGCCAATTGATGCTGAACTTCGAGGATGCCATCGCTGTATCCGGTACCCACGGCAAGACAACAACCACCTCCATACTCTCCCTCATATTTATGGAAGGAGCCCTGGATCCCACCATCTCTGTCGGAGGTATTCTTGATGCCATCGGCGGCAATATCCGCATGGGCAAATCCGAACATTTTATTACGGAGGCCTGCGAATATACCAATACCTTCCTGGAGTTTAATCCAAAGCGAAGCATTATTCTTAACATCGACGCCGATCATCTGGACTTCTTCAAGGATCTGGAGGATATCCGCAATTCCTTTCACAAATTTGCACTGCGTCTTCCCGAGGATGGGCAGCTGTTCATAAACGGGGAGATTGACCGTCTCGAAGAGCTCACCTCCGACCTGAAATGCGAGGTGCTTACCTATGGCATCATGGATCCGGCTTATCAAAAGGATGGCCGAACCTACGATATCGCTGCGGATAAGATTGAATTCGACGAACAATGTACCGGCAGCTATGATCTACATTATAAAGGCACCTATGTCGACCGGATCCATTTGAATGTGATCGGAATCCACAATATCTCCAACTCTCTTCCTGCAATTGCATTGGCTCTTGAGGTCGGCATACCGGTGGAGAAGATCAAGCGTGCATTGAATGCCTTCCATAATTCCAAACGCCGCTTCGAATATAAGGGGTGCATCGGCGGAGTGACAATTATCGACGATTATGCCCATCATCCGACTGAAGTAAAGGCAACTTTGAATGCTGCAAAAAATTATCCGCACAATACTCTATGGTGCATTTTCCAGCCTCATACCTATACCAGAACCAGGCAGCATCTGAGCGAATTCGCCGAGGCCCTGTCCCTGGCCGACAAGGTGGTTCTTGCCGATATTTACGCTGCGCGGGAGAAAAACCCGGGTGATATCTCCTCGAAAGATTTAGTGAAAGAGCTCGAGAAAATTGGTAAAGAAGCACACTATTTTCCGTGTTTCGATGAGATAGAAAATTATTTATTAGAAAATTGTATTAACGGCGACCTGTTGATAACTATGGGTGCCGGAGATATCGTATCCGTGGGAGAAAACCTGTTAGGCTTATAGTTATCCACATTATCCACAGCTTTATCAACAATTTTTTCGATAAATGCTGTGGATATTTTTTTAACAATTTCCTCACTCTCAAAAATGGCTTTTTATCTAAAATGGCTTAGGGTTCTACTATATTTCAATTCGTTTTTACAGGTTTTTACATGTTTTTACCATAAATCCATCCACAATATCCACAGTATCCACAACGTCTCAAATCTCTGGAAGCCCTGAAAATAGGCTATTTCCATCTGAATTTATCTATGCTATAATGTGCACGATGAGCAGATTAGTCCATGGAATTCAGGGCATTGAACAAGCTTGCTTGAATCAATGTCATGGATTCTATGGATAAGTGCAACGCGAGCGAAAGGACGCAGTCCTTGAGCTTTTCATCTGCGATAAGCAGATTAGTCCATCGTTTTATGGGTTAAGGGAGGGGACAATCCTATGAATAAGATTTCACTACATGCTGAAGGTATTTCCGATGTGACCATCATTCCGAATATCTTCATTGACCGATTTATGCCGTCTGCCAACGGCGCTTATGTTAAGGTTTATCTTTACCTGCTGCGTTGCTTCGCCGGCAATTGTCCGGAAGTGACCATTTCCTCCATCGCCGACCGCCTTGAGAATACGGAAAAGGATATTACACGGGCTTTGACCTATTGGGAAAAATTAAGCCTGTTAACACTGACACGTAATGCACAAAAAGAAATTACCGCAATTAGCCTTGTGGATTTAAACAGCACCTATCACAATCCAGTCCTGACAACCGATTCGGATATTGAGCCCACCGAAGCCGCAGTCAGTATACATACAGAGACCAAACCCGCTGCAAGACAGAGTTATTCTGCTGAAAAGATAACGCAGCTGACCAACAACGATGAAATCCAGTGGGCAATGCATATTGTGGAAATATATCTGGACCGTCCTTTAAAGCCGATGGACCTCCAGTTAATCCTCTATTTGTATGAAGAGCTTCATTTTTCGGCAGAATTAATTATGTACTTATATGAGTACTGCGTCTCCAGAGGTAAGAAGAGCGCATCCTATATTGAAGCCGTTGCCCTGACCTGGGCGGAAGAAGGCATCGATACGGAGGAAAAGGCAAAGGAAGCTACTGCGACCTACAACGAGCATTATAATGCTGTGAATAAAGCCTTCGGCTTAAACCGGGCTCCCGGTCAGATTGAACGCCAATATATTACAAAGTGGATTGAGGAGTTCGGCTTTTCGGATGATATTATCACCGAAGCCTGCAACCGGACGATCTTAAGAACTCAGAAGCCGGATTTCAAATACGCGGATAAGATTCTCGAGACCTGGTATAAGAAAAACGCAAAAACCATGAGTGATATTGCAAGGCTGGATGAGGAGTTCTCCAAGGCAAGCAAAAATCTGGATATGAATAAAGCCGTAACCAGACTAGCACCTGCGCCGAACAAGTTCAACCAGTTTCCCCAGCGCACCTATACTGCCCAGGATTATGCAGAGCTGGAACGCAAGCTTTTAAACAAAGGCTTATAAAGGAGATGTTTAGGATATGGCTCTTAAAAACGATCAGTACAATCAGATTTTACGGGAATACGACAGCCGCCGGCTCGCAAACAAGCATGATCTGGACCGCCGTATCTCCCATGCCTGCAGTCTGCTTCCCGAATTGAAGGAATTGGACGAGGAAATCATCTCTCTTGCCGCACAGAGCGGCCGAATGGCGCTCCGCGGCAATGACAGCGGCTTAAAGGAGCTGAAGACAAGAACCACAGCTTTGGACAATAGGAAATCCGAGCTGTTAATCCAGGCCGGTTTGCCCCCGGACTACCTTCAGATTCATTATCAGTGCAACAAATGCCAGGATACCGGCTACATCGGAAATGACAAGTGCAATTGCTTCAAACAGGCAATTGCTGATTTAATGTATTCCGACTCGAATATTAAGACCATATTGGCCAATGAGAATTTCAGCAAGTTCTCCTTCCGGTTTTATTCCGATGAGTATACCGATGATGCCCTCGGTCTCTCCCCGCTCTCCAACATGCAGAAGGTGGTGGCCGGGTGCAAGAATTTCATCCGGCATTTTCATAAGAATCAGGATAACCTTCTTCTGCTGGGCAATACCGGAGTCGGCAAGACCTTCCTTGCCAACTGCATTGCCAAGGAGCTTTTGGACCGCGGATATACTGTGATTTATCTGACCGCCTTCCGTCTGTTTGATATCCTGGAGAAGCACAAGTTCAGTAGGGATGAGGACAGCTCTTACGTTGCTGCAAATCAATTTGATTATATTCTGGATTGCGATTTACTGATTATCGATGATCTGGGCACAGAGCTGAATAATGCGTTCACCAACTCCCAGCTCTACCTCATCATTAACGAACGTCTGCTGAGGCAAAAATCCATGATTATTTCTACAAATTTATCTCTGCCGAATATTAACACCACCTATGGGGAACGTATATTTTCGAGAATTGTAAGCAGTTATAATGTCCAGCGTATTATCGGGGAAGACATCCGTCTCCTCAAGGCAGTCAACCAGATGAATCCATAGGAAAAGCGGAAATCACACTTGACTTATGAATTTAATATATGTTATAACTTTAGTGGCTTTTGAAACCAACTTTTATTTTCTTATGGAGGGAAAAATCTAATGTCAAAGGATGAGAAGACCGTAGAAACAATTCCTGTAGGGCAGCTTGGCATTATTGCTCTGGAAAGCAGTAAAACCCTGGGGGAACGTGTGAACGACTATCTGGTTGAATGGCGCAATGAGAGGGAAAGCGAGCACAAGGGAACCATCGCTTTTTCCGGTTATCAAAGAGATTCCTACTTAATGAAGGCCTGCTGCCCAAGATTCGGTACGGGTGAGGCAAAGGGGCAGATCAAGGAATCCGTACGCGGCTCCGATTTATACCTTCTTGTTGATGTTACGAATTACAGTCTGACATACTCTGTGTGCGGACATGAGAATCATATGTCACCGGATGATCACTATCAGGATCTGAAGAGAATCATTGCGGCAGTTGGTGGCAAGGCCAGAAGAATTACAGTAATTATGCCTTATCTATATGAAGGAAGACAGCATAGAAGATCCTCAAGAGAGTCCCTTGACTGCGCGCTGGCATTGCAGGAGCTGACAAAGATGGGTGTGGAAAGTATCATTACCTTCGATGCACATGACCCCCGGGTACAGAACGCAATCCCTCTGAACAGTCTTGAGACCGTTGCTCCCAACTATCAGTTCATCAAGGCGATGCTTCAACATGTCCCGGATATCCGTCTGGACTCCGATCATATGATGGTAATCAGCCCGGACGAAGGCGGCATGTCAAGAGCCGTATATTTTGCCAATGTCCTTGGGCTCGATATGGGTATGTTTTATAAGAGACGTGACTATACCCGCATTATCAACGGACGCAATCCAATTGTCGCTCATGAATTCCTTGGTACCGATATCGACGGCAAGGATATTCTGATTGTAGATGATATGATTTCCTCCGGTGACAGTATTCTGGATGTTGCCTCCGAATTAAAGGCGAGAAATGCCGGCCGTATCTTCGTGGCCGCTACCTTCGGCCTCTTCACCAACGGACTGGACAAGCTGGATGAGGCTTATGAAAAAGGCTTGATCTATCGCGTACTCACAACCAATCTGATCTATCAGACCCCCGAGCTTCTTTCAAAGCCCTGGTATATCGATGTTGATATGAGTAAATATGTTGCGTTGATTATTGATACCTTAAATCACGATAACAGCATCAGCGTTTTATTAAATCCCGTGGAGCGTATCCAGAGTATTTTGAAAGAACATAATCAGGGCGGCAGAAAGCTAAGCTCCGGTGACATTAAAAATGACCTTGGGGACTGACCGTCGGTTGTAAAGCAGGGAAAACATTGCAATTAAGATGAAATCCAACCATATGATTAATGAAAATATCAAAAAAATAAGAGCAATGCTGCTCTTATTTTTTTGCTTTCCTGTCTGTGTTCAACTAATTGCTTCTGTAAAGATTGCGAATTAAGCAAAATACAATTATAAATTCCATTATAGAAATTTATTGTTCCGATGCTCATCATCAATTCTCATCCCATGCCAAATTTACCTATTGACGAAACAAGACATGATGATTAAGTCGTACTCTAAGTTACTCCTCCATCTATTTGTATTTCTTCCGGTTGTAGTTCTTCCGGTACCGTCCCTCCTTCGGGCCCGCCTTCTTCAGTCTCATTCCCCGGTACCCCATCTTCTATTGATCCCTCTGTCTCAGGAGATGTTCCCTCCTCATCATTCCAATAATCTCCGTCCTCGTCGCTGTATTCAGGTGTATTCTCTGTTCCATCCGCCTCCCCGGTATCCGTATCTATGTTCTCTTCACCATTCCCGGTTATTGCATCTGTGTCCTCTCCAGCATTTCCTGCTGTCGTATCTCCTTCCATATCCTCTGCCTGCTCCTCAGCAGCCTGGTTTTCTTCCTCCAACTCCTCCTGAGCTTTCCGCTCCTGTTCCCGGGCTTCCTTAAGCGCCTTCTCTTCCTCCTGCTTCTTCTTGAGAACAGCTCTCCAGTCATACCGTTCAAATTCCTTTGTCATGGATGCATCATGTATCTGCTCCATAAAGGTGTGCCATATGGTTCCAGGATACGTGGCTCCCTTCAGATCTACCACGGTTTTGGGCATATCATAGCCGACCCATACGCTGGTGGTATAGTAAGGTGTATAACCGACGAACCAACCATCCTTCTTATCGTTGGTGGTTCCGGTTTTGCCGGCGCTTACCGTATGAGTAAGTCCCAGCCCCTTGGCTGTACCGTTCTTGATTACTCCGGTTAATGCTTCGGTCATTATTCTCGCCGCATTCTTTTGATAAACCGGGATGCTCTCCATATATTCTCCGACAATTTCATTCCTCCGGGCATCTGCAATTTTTATAATACAGGTGGGTACACGGTAGTTGCCGTCATTCTCCAAAGCGGCATAGGCTGCCGCCATTTCAACCGGGCTGGTGCCGACCGTGAAGCCGCCAAGAGAGGCAGCCGGTACATAATCGCTTTTACTTATCCTGGCAAAATTCATTTGATGCAGATAGGACAAACCGACCGCCGGGGTCAGCTCCTCAAAGAGCTTCCAGGCGATGGTATTTTTTGAAAGCTCAATTGCTCTTTGCAGCTTCATTTTCCCCAGATAATTTCCTCCGGAATTCTTCGGGCCTCCTTCGATCTTCTCATCGATTACGATGCTTTCCGGAGTATAGTCCCTCTCGAATTCCGGGGTATATACAATCAAGGGCTTGATTGCGCTGCCGGGCTGCCGAAAGCTTTGATAGCCCCGGTTCAGGGTATATCCGTTCGTCTCCTGATCCCGTCCGCCGACAATTGCTGCTACCCGTCCGCTGTCATTATCAATGCAGACTGCCGCCCCCTGCATCTGATAGGTTCCTTCCTTATCCACCTCCGTAAAATCTCTTAGAGCCTCGTCCACTGCTTGCTGCAGCAGCTCCTGCTTCTTCAGGTCAATGGAGGTATAGATCCGGTAGCCCTGGACATATAATTCCTTCTGGTACCGGTAATACAGCTCATAATATTCCTCCTCATAGGCTTTTTGATCTTCCTCGTTCTCAAATTGATACCGGAATGCAAAGCCATTCTCTTCCATCAGTGCCCGGATGGCGCAGTAATAGACATAGGTTTCCACATAGTTTTTCCTGGCCGATTTCTCCCGGTTCAGTTTAATCTTTTCCTTCCTCGCCTCCTGATACTGTTCCCGGGTAATCTTTCCCGCCTCCTTCAACTGAAGCAGAATCCGGTG
>JAEZFH010000364.1 GCA_023437885.1 Bacillota bacterium
GTGCTGCAGGCCATGCTCTGGTCACTACGGCAAGGGATGCCGACGGACATGAGGTGATCTGCGCATTTTTCGGAAATATCAGCGGGGACAGTACCTATAAGGATACCCGAAAGCTATTCGATTATACCTTCTCAAACCATGACGGGAAGAATTTGACGCTCAGTCTGAGCTTTTATGATGTGCGTTACCGCAGCTCGGAGGATATTCTTACCCGCTTATGTGATGAAGGGCTGATTGGAGTGTCACAAACCGGAGAGTTCCAGCCGGCAGTGATTGTAAAGCAGGGATATTTTGTGGATACCCTCAATACAATCTGCAATACGGAGCTTTTGGCATGGGAGAAGAATAAGAAAGTGACGGTAAAGGATTTCGCATCTATCTTATATGAGGCATATCCTCTTGCGGTGAACGACGAGGATATTCTGGGGATGGAAGCACTGCTGGAGCAGGAAGGAGAGCTGTTACCGGAGGAGATGACAAAACTCACGGCATTATATACAGCGGAAATTCTCCCGGAGACATGCGGCTATGATATCGATACCCTTCTCACCAGGGAAGATATGATTTTGATTGCAGACCGCATGGAGAAATATATCGAAACGGCTGCAAAAGGGAATATGCTACGTGACCGAATTGCACAACAATAGCGTTTTCGCAGCTCTTTCTGTTGATAAAATTGCTGTTTTAAAAAAAGCTGTGGATAAAAGAGATGGAATCATTTCGGAGGGCTCTCTGCCGGAAATGCTTCCATCTTTTTGCTTCAACATTAGCGTGATGAACAAAGTGCTATTTCTGCTTTTTCGGCCTGGCATTGGCTCGCATTGAAATTGGAAACATGGATTGCTGAGCCCGGAGATTTGAGATATAATAGTAGCTGCTTAGAAGTGTATAAACCTGGTAAGTGTTCTGCTCCGGGAATAGGATAGTAATTTTTGCAGAAGATAAAGCGTAAGAAGCAATAGTTACGGAGAAAGCGAGGCAGAAAAGAAGGTCAGATGCGCAGAGTATATGCGCAGGAATGGAGGAAGGAATGAATGTTTTCGATATTATGGGGCCGATTATGGTAGGACCCTCCAGCTCCCATACGGCAGGAGCGGTTAAGATCGGCTTTACCGCCAGGCAGCTTCTGCGGGAGGAGATAAGCTCCGTGAAGCTATACCTGCATGGCTCCTTTCTGGCGACAGGCAAGGGACATGGTACGGATAAGGCCTTGATTGCAGGTCTTCTTGGAATGAAGCCTGACGATGAGCGGATTCCGGAAAGCTTTTGTCATGCCAGGAAGCAAGGGCTGGAATTTCAATTTGCCGGCATTGAACTTCGTAACGCCCATCCTAATTCAGTACTTATCAAGCTGGAGGGAGTAAAGGGGAATAAGCTTGAAATCATAGCATCCTCCATAGGCGGAGGTGCGATCATGATTAATCAGATCGACGGAGTAGAGGCAGATGTCTGCGCCTGTTATCCCACGCTGATCGTTCATAATGAGGATAAGCCGGGGCATGTTTCCCTGGTAACCTCGGTCTTAAGCCAGAAGGCAGTAAATATTGGAACTATGCGGATCTACCGGGATAAGCGCGGGGGAAATGCTGTTATGATAATTGAATGCGACCAGGAGGTTCCTTCGGATGTGATCCAGCTGCTTCGAAAGGCGGAGGGTGTGAAGAAGGTAACATATCTTAGTATGGAGGAAGAGAATGAGTTTTAGGTCTTTGGATGAGATTATAAAGCAATGTGAGGAGAAAAAGAATTCTTTCTGGCAGACTGTTCTGGAGGATGACCTGGAGGAGAGGATGGTTACTGCCGAGGAATCGATTAGCCGGATGGACCAGCTTTACCAGGCGATGAAGGATGCGGATATGGCGTATGACGGGGGGCTGAAGTCTGCCAGCAGGCTGGTGGGCGGTGACGGTGCCAGGATGAACCGGGCCCTGTTGGAGGGTAAGGTGTTAAGCGGCTCCTTTATCGGAGAGGTGATTGCCAAGGCGCTTAAGATGGGAGAATCCAATGCTTGTATGAAGAAAATAGTTGCTGCACCCACAGCCGGTTCCTGCGGTGTCATTCCGGCAGTGCTGTTAAGCTACGAGGAGAAATTTCATGCATCAAGAGAGCAGATGGTAGAAGCGTTGTATGTAGCCTCGGGGATCGGTGAGGTGATCGCCGCCAGAGCATTTCTTGCCGGAGCGGCAGGGGGCTGTCAGGCGGAAGTCGGCTCAGCCAGTGCCATGGCAGCAGGGGCGTTGGCCTATCTGAACGGCGGTGATTCCGAAAGTATTGCACACGCTGCCGCAATGTCTCTGAAAAATCTTCTTGGATTAGTCTGTGATACGGTAGGCGGACTGGTGGAGGTTCCCTGTGTGAAACGTAATGTCGTGGGTGCTGTGAATGCGATTGCCAGTGCAGATATGGCGGTGGCAGGAATACGCAGCCAGATACCGCCGGATGAGGTAATTGATGCAATGCGGGAGATTGGTGAATCACTTCCCAGAGCGCTTCGGGAAACCGGGGAAGGCGGCCTGGCGGCAACACCCACCGGGCAGGAGATTATGAACCATATTATGAGCTAGGCTGTCAGTCTATGGTATAAAACAACTAGAATAGATTGGAAATGATGATCTAGGGCTATTGCACTATGTGATAAGTAGTGCAATAGCCCTGTTTCTGATCCATTTAATCCATAGAATCCTGTTGAATAATGTAAATTTATAATTTATAATAGTTCAGATATTTTAATCATAGGAATTAATTCCTCGGGAGTTAAGGACTATAGATTTAACGATTGTTTTTGTGCCGGCTGTAACCTTCTTTGCAGGGAAGCGGATGGTTCGGGATTAGGCTGTGTTTTCCCTTTGCTTTCATCCATCAGCAATCGTAGAGATATGCAATAAAAGAATATAAGGAGAGTAAGGAATGATTACACTGTCAATTCCATCAAGGGTGAATGAACTTGATCGGGTTTTGGAGTTCATCAATATGGGACTTGAGGTTTATGATTGTTCTCCGGACGTATGGCTGGAGTTAACGGAACTGGTAAAAGATATTTTTCTTAATATCACAGAATATGCCTATCCCTCAGGGGAAGGAGTAATAAAAATAAGCTTTCATTTTATTGAACCGCAGCAGGCAATTGAGCTCTCTTTTTTCGATGACGGTATTCCGTACAACCCGCTGGAGGGGATTCCGGCATTGCCTCAGGAATACAGGATAAATCGCCTGCAGGACAGGGGGGAAATACCGGTATCAGAGCAATCCGTGGATGAAACAAACTATGTATATCTGAATAAGAAGAATGTATCGACAATAAAGAAATATATAGGGCAAAGTTTACTGGATCAAATTGCTCTGCATAGAGCTTATACCTCGCGCGGAGGAATATAGCTCTGGAAGATAAAGCAGCCAATATCCTTATTGAGGGAAAGGGATCAGAAGTTGGTATCAGGTCATTTTTCATAAAGATGAAACTGTTTTATGCTCAGCTGCGTCTAATCCATGTATCGGAAAGGAAACAGGGATAATATTCACATACTACGGAGAAGCTAACGAAAAAAGGGGTTTGTACCTCCGCTGTTGTGTATCCGGTCCCTTTTCGGATGACTAAATATTATTTCAAAATAACTGGAGGAAACAATGATGAGACTTAAAAAAATGATGATGACGATATCCATTGCTGCAATTATGCTTGTGTTTACAGGATGCCAGAGGCCGGTTTCGGATGAAAATCTACCGAAGGAGAATGAAAATATTGTTACAGGTACGGACGACGGACAGGAAGAGAAGGAGCAGCTGCCGGAGGAAGGAGGCAATACAGGAGAAGAGAACCAAACAACGGATGAGAAGGACAATGGCGATCAGGATATACTGAAGGGTGACCTGACGAAAATCGTAGAGAAGATATATGAGAAAAAGGATACCGGGCTCAAACTGGAGAATACACCCGTTGACTTAACCAATCAGGATATTGTGAAATACAATACCGGCCTGGAGGATGTATCCAAGGTAAAGGAAGCGGTAGTATCAGAGGCAATGATCAGCTCACAGGCTTATTCCATGGTGCTTCTTCGTGTAAAGGATTCTGCGGATGCGGAAGAAGCTGCCAAGGCCATGCTGAACGGGATTGACACCAGAAAATGGATCTGTGTTGAAGCAGATGATATTAAAGTTGTGACCCATGACGATCTGGTATTGCTCGTAATGGTTGCGTCTTCCCTGAACGAGGTTGTAACCTCCCAGCAGCTTGTAGATGCATTTGGAGAAATCTGCAGTACGCAGTTCGAAAATATTCTGACCAAATAAAGATAGCTTCGGAAAGAGGATTTTGCTTTCTGTAAGAT
>JAEZFH010000397.1 GCA_023437885.1 Bacillota bacterium
ACTATGATGGCAAATCATATGCCCCTGGAGGACTGTGTCACCACGGTGGCTTCCACCCTTCCGGTATGTGAGAAGCGTGGAATAGCTTATTCTACATTTACCATCATCCAAGTGGTTGACAATAAGATCGCAGAAGTGATACAATACGACAATCCCCATGTCATTCTGCTGCGTAATGGTATTAATTGTGACTATGATAAGATCAGCATGCAAATCGGTGATAAGAATATCTATAAATCGAAAATTGAACTTTCCCCCGGCGATGTTCTTGTAGCTATGAGCGACGGTGCCGTATATGCCGGTGTAGGGAAAAATCTGAATTTTGGGTGGCAGCGTCAAAATATTATTGAATTTCTGGAAGCAGTATACGAAAGCAGTTATTCCTCCAAGGTAGTTGCCACGATACTATTGGACCAATGCTCCATGCTGTACGGAGGTCTTCCGGGAGATGACACCACCATCGCCGCTGTCAAAATACGCAGCCGGCAACCGATTAACCTTATGATCGGACCACCCTCCGATCCCAAGGATTTGCACAAGATGCTTTCCCTGTTCTTTTCTAAGGAAGGAAAGCATATCGTCTGCGGAGGAACCACATCAGCCCTTGCCGCCGAATATCTCGGAAAGGAGCTGGTTACCAGCATTGACTACCCCGATCCGCAGATACCTCCCATTTCCAAGGTGGAGGGAATTGATCTGGTCACAGAAGGCGTCATTACCTTTAGCCGAGTTCTTCAATATGCCCAAAGCTATATTGAGGATAATGCCTGTTATATCCAATGGAGCAGCAAGAAGGACGCTGCTTCTCTCATCACTCAGCTTTTATTTGAAGAAGCAACAGATATTAATTTCTATGTGGGAAGAGCAATCAACCCCGCCCATCAAAATCCAAAGCTGCCGATTAATTTCAGCATTAAAATGCGTCTTGTGGATGAACTGGCCGATTGTCTCCGAAAGATGGGCAAGAGAATTAATGTTAGTTATTTTTGAGGATATCGGGGATAACCCCAGGAAGGAGAGAATATGAGAAAATTTGATACCAAGGTCCAGCATCTGAAATACCGGGTGCTTCGTGAGGTTGCCAGAGGTGCATTTCAAAATGACTTGCATCACGCAGTATACAGCATCCCGCAGAAAATTGTAGAGGGTCCGAAGGCGACCATGCGCTGCTGCATCTACAAGGAACGTGCTATCGTTGGGGAACGTATCAACCTGGCGATGGGAGGCAACCCGGAAAACCCAAATGTCATTGAGGTACTTAATATCGCCTGCGACGAATGTCCCGTCGGCGGATATGAGGTTTCCGATGCCTGCAGAGGCTGTATTGCTCATCGCTGCGAGGAAGTGTGCCGACTCGGGGCGATCACCTTTGATAAAAACCAGAAAGCAGTGATTGATAAAGATAAATGTGTCGAGTGCGGTAAATGTGCCTCCGTCTGTCCCTTCAGTGCGATCGCCAACAACAAACGTCCCTGCCAGAATTCCTGCAAAGTAAAGGCAATCAGTATGGACGAGGATAAAAAGGCGATCATCGATAATAATAAATGCATCTCCTGCGGTGCTTGTGTCTATCAATGCCCCTTTGGTGCAATCATGGATAAATCCTATATCGTTGATGTAGTCGATCTGATCAAATCCAGCGAAGATAATCAAAAATATAAGCTTTACGGCGTCGTTGCCCCCTCCATTGCCAGCCAGTTCAGCTATGCCATGCTGGGACAGGTAATCAGCGGTATGAAGCAGCTTGGTTTTCACACTATCGTTGAGGCAGCGCTTGGCGCAGATATGGTAGCCAGCCTGGAAGCGGAGGAGTTAGTGGAAAAAGGCTTCTTAACAAGCTCCTGCTGCCCTGCCTTTGTCGACTATATCCATAAGCAATTTCCCGGTATGGTACCTCATATCTCACACAATCTCTCTCCAATGGCTATGATTGCTAAGTACATAAAGGAAACCGATCCCAGTGCAAAGATTGTTTTCATCGGACCATGTACAGCCAAGAAGATGGAGATGCAGCGCCCTGAGGTTGCACCCTATATTGATAGTGTCATAACCTTTGAGGAGCTTCAGGCATTATTTGACAGCAGGGATATCGATCTGTCTGCACTTCCGCTTGATCATCTGGATAATGCCTCTTACTATGGCCGAATATTTGCCAGAAGCGGCGGATTAACCGAGGCGGTCCGCCAGGTTCTGGTGGAAAAACAGATTGCAGACTTTGATTTAAAGCCAGTTGCCTGTGACGGAATTGAAGCCTGCCGTACCGCACTTCTCAAAGCCTCCAAAAATGTACTTCCGAATAATTTTATAGAAGGCATGGCCTGTGTCGGTGGATGTATTGGAGGTGCCGGCTGCCTGACTCATGGCGAGAAAAACAGGAACGAGGTGGACAATTATGGAAAGGAAGCAATGGAGAAGACTATTCTGAGTGCGATTGCTCCGTATCAGATATAGGATATATACAGACTAAATTTTTGGCATTATTGCTCAATATAAAAATCCAGGAAATGCAGTCAAGGCAAGGAACAGTTCCGTTCCAGTCTTTACGGCATATCCGGGATTTTTAAAATTCGAAGCCATAAAAATCAGATAAACCTAATTTAATTATAATCTCAAAAGAATGTTATTATTGAGAAATCGAGTTGAAAATCCTTGCAGGAATCATTTTTGGCATACTGCAATTTCATACATATAAAGTAATAAAATAATGTAATAAGATAATGTAGTAAGATAATGTAGTAAAATTCAAAGCATCTAAAAGCGCATGGCTCTCCTTCCAAGCAAAATGAGGTTTATTTCATTATTTATCCACACTGTAATCGATGTCATGAAACCACGTAAAGTCAGGATATTTGAAGAGTGCCTCTCCTCGGATATCTTTGCGCGGAACGTATTTGTCATCCCAGTACCTTGAGTCTCCGGATTCATTGCGGTTATCTCCCATCATCCAATAATGTCCTTCCGGGATCTCATAGGGACCGAAGGAACCTTCCATATATTCTCTGAGATAATCCTCTTCCAAGGGTTGCCCGTCAATATAAACCACCCCGTCATGACCTTCAACTGTCTCACCGGGTAAACCGATAATTCTCTTGATATAATCGTCCCCATCCGCTTCCTCCGGGTTGGCAAACACTACAATATCACCGCGTTCCGGTTTCTGAAAGAGATATGCCAAACGAAGGACTACAACCTTTTCTCCCACCAAAAAAGTATTCTCCATCGAAGGTGTCGGAGAACTGATCTTATATATCACCCATTTATTGACTGCCATTGCCAATAGAAATGCAAATACAAATATCAATACCCAGCTTATTATTTCTTTAACCACTTTATTATTCATAATCTTCTCCATTCCAGTCCATCTTATTGTCCTGCTTCTTGCTGCTATTGATAAGCCACTGCACCAAACCAAGTCAGCTTGGGATATTTTAATATGGCTTTTCCTTCTATTTTATCCCTTTCTACATACTTATTATCCCAATATCTTGAGTCCGCAGAGTTATTACGGTTATCGCCCATCATAAAGTAGCAATCCTCTGGAACATGATAGGGTCCGAAGTCACTGTCAATTTCAGCTGTAACATAGGGTTCCTTCAAAGCCTCTCCGTCGATATAAACCAGTCCGTCCCTGCCCTCTATGGTCTCCCCCGGCAAGCCGATGATCCGCTTGATATAATCCATTTTTTCATCATCCGGAAAGGGAAATACTACGATGTCCCCTCGTTTGGGATCATTGAATAAATATGCTAACCGGAAGGTTGCCGCTCTGTCACCGATCATGATCGTATTTTCCATGGACCCTGTGGGTACTTCCACATTGAATATGACATATTTCTTAATCAAAGCTGCCAATATGATGGCAAAAACAAAAACCATAATCCAGCTAAAGATTTCTTTTATAATCTTCATCCCCATGATGATCCCCTTTTCAGCGTATAGAATGCAAAGATATAAGTAATTATATATGTACATGTGCTTTGGTATACGCCACTACGTGGCGTTTTGCGCACTCCCTCCGGTCTACGCAGGCGCATGGATGAGGAGGTATCATGTCTATCGACATTATACCTCCTGGGTTATTTTTTGTAAACAAGAAAGGAAAGATTCCCAACCATGGAAATCTCTCCTTCTCTCTTTCTGCTATACATTCAGGCTATTTTTATACATTCCGCCAATATTTTAAATTTGATTGATAGAGCATTTTTGCCGTATTATATTTTTGTAACCGCAAACTGGGAGGCAACCACCATCCACAGTCCCGGGAAAAAGTTCATTATCTGCCATACTCCGCCCCCGTTCAACCCTAATTCCGGAATTAACGCCCGCTTCGCCTTCATACTTCTAACATCATCAAACCAGACAACATGCTCGATTCCTTCCGCATTCGTATAATTGTAGAAAGGTGACTGTGCCAATTCATCGAACTGAATTGTTACTCCATAC
>JAEZFH010000455.1 GCA_023437885.1 Bacillota bacterium
CTTACCGCATTGGAAGAAATGTTATACAGTATCTGCTTCAGGCGGTTCTCGTCAGCCTCAACAAAGGTCCCGGGCCTGACCCGGTTTACCAGCTTGACCGCCTTTCCCTGCAAATCAAAGGATAGCAGTTGAAATATAACCTGCATAACAACATGTAAATCCACCGTAATCACTTTGATCTGCAGGTCCTCATGCCGGAGCTTGGTCACATCGATAAGATCGTTGACTAAAAAGAAAAGCTTAGCGGAGGTATCCTGAATCAAAAATAGATTCTCTTTTTGCTCTGCTGTCAAAGAAGACCGTTCCTCCTTCAGCAAATGGGTAGAAATATGAATAATCCCGTGCAACGGCGTCTTTAATTCATGGGAGGTCCGGGCCAGAAACTCATCCTTGATTTCATCGGCTTTTATCAATTCCACGGAAAGGGCCTGTACCTCATTCATTTTATTGGTAAAGCGTCTGGCCAGAAAAAGGTTCATACACAATAAAAATCCCAGCATACTCAATTTAGAAATCAGGCTGCTGTTAATATAGCCCGAATAATACAGCAGGGAATCTAAAATGGTGATCCCTGTGAATACAATACAAAGAGTGATATAAACCGCCTCATTCGCAGGCAGGTTCCGTTTCTTTTTATGGTATATGATATAAATAAAATAAAGGGTATAAAAAATCAACAGAAAGTCGGCATAGAAGGTGACAGCAATTTTAAAATACATATGAAATTGATAGGGCGTGAAAAGAATCAATCCCAGATAAATTAGTATAGGTAGTAAAAAAATATTCAGTGTTCTTCTCTTCATGACTCCGGGCTCCAAAGATTGAATAAACATTGCTAATGCCGCAGAGCTTAAAAAAAGAGAAAATTCCAGTGCCTTATAGGCTATATTAAACGGAAGCCCGCTTACGAGCTGCATCAAGAGCTTTTCACCCATGGCAGCTACGGTAACGGATCTGGCAATCAGAAAAATGCCGCTGTATAAATAGGTGGCTTCTTTATCCCGCATCTGATACATATTCAAGTGATAGATACCGAACAGCAGAAAGATTAAAAGCTCTGCCATATCTCCGGCAAAGCCAAGCTTGTCCTTTCTTTCCATGGATTGCTTGCTGCCTATTTGAATCGGATGGGATATTCCACCGTTATAAAATACATGATTGGACACCTGAATGACGAGCTCAACTTCTCCTTCGTCTTCCAGGCTGACAAGATAGGGCGTATTTTCAGGCCGGTAGCCTTTCGGTCCAACTGCTGGCACCCCTGCTTCCTTCACCAGCTTACCATTAATGAAAAGCCGGTGGGCCATCCAGATGTTTTTGATTTTCAATGTCAGCGGCTCTTGTAATTTGGGCAGCTTTAACAAAAGACGGTAGGTCCCGCTGCCCCTGGCTGGCTGGGTATATTCTTTTGTTCGCTTTTCCCAGCCCCCGGGGACTTTAATATAATGAGCGGTCTCTGCCGGGAGTTCTTCCGGGTTCAAAAGCTGCCCGGGATAGAAGAACCATTCTCCGTTTAATAAAGCCACTTTTCCCTTTGCAAAATCCCAGTCGGACAGATTTAGATATCCGTGTACCGCCTCAGGCGATTTTTCATTCGGCCCCTCGGCCCAATAGAAAGTAGAAAGCAGCAGTACAATGCTTCCTAAAATCATTATGCTTATAATACTTTTTATATAAGTATTCTTCTTCACGTTCGCCTTTCACCTTTTCATATTGTTAGCGATATTTTATATGATTGCTCTCCCAAAAATCTCACAGCAGGACCGGCCATCTGTTATGAAGGTATCCCATAGTCCTTAAGAATTGAATTGGCTTCAGAACTTGCAGTATCAATTGCAGTTATCCTGTCCTGTACCATCACCGGATTTTCCTCACAAAGAGCAAGCAGATGGCTTGCTCGGACGATTTGAAGAAGGGTCTGGCGACGGGATATCTATTTCCTCTTCCGCAAGCAGCTTCCTGCAATCCAGCAGCAGCTTGACATCATTTCCTACCCGGCCGATGCTTTTGATATAGCGGTTACCGGTTCTGGTAAGCTGGGGCGGCTCCGCAATATTGTCATCCTCAATTGTCAGCACTTCGGCTACATTGTCCACGATCAATCCGACACAAAGCTCTTCTATATCAATTACAATGATACAGGTCCGGTCATTGTACTCCACCGGCTTCTTCTTAAAACGCAGCCGTATATCCATAACCGGTATGATTTTGCCTCTCAGGTTTATGATGCCCTTTAAGTACCCGGGCAGCTCCGGCACTTGGGTAATTGTCTGAATTCCAATAATCTCTGTTACATATTTGATCTCAATTCCATAGCTCTCTTCCTCAAGAGAAAAGGTTAAATACCGTTCCTTCTGGGTATCCTCTTCCTCCAACATCATTTCCTTAACATCCTCCATGAATATACCTCCTTCTCAGACCGAAGCCGGTCTATTGATTTCCTCTTAAGGTACCCCTCCTGCATCAGTTCTGTCTACAGTATAGAATAATCTTAATTATATATGGGAATATTTTCATTGTCAACTTTTGCGCATTTTTGGTGCATTATGTCACCTGCCAGAATTACGGCAGGTGTTTGCTAAGTAGAGTCGTAAAAATAATTAAAGACCTGTCTCTTGTAAGAAGACAGGCCTCGTGTAGAGTTGCAGCCAGAATTTAATTTTTCATGTTTCCTCCGGCACTTTTTCCGGAAGCAGCATTATATTGGAGTCGTTTTGATTCGAAACGTAAAATACCACCATAGAAATAACAGTAAACAAAGAATGACCATTCGCAACATCCAGGATGGAACAACCATCATGGAAATAATCATGATTAAACTCACAGGCAGACAGATGCTCAGTTTTGCCTTTAATGTCATGGCTCGTGTTCTTACAAAGTTCTCCAGGTATTTCTTGTATAATTTAGTGCTAATAAACCATTTATGAAACCGCGGTGAACCTTTTGCAAAACAAAAACAAGCCAACAGATAAAGCGGTGTAGTCGGTAAAAGTGGCAGAATGATACCCACCGTACCGAGTCCGACAGCCAGAAAACCAATGAGGAGAAGGATAGGATTGAGGATCTTCTTCATATTTACCACATCCTCAATCGTAGCATTTCCCTGTGATATCCAGTATCTGTACTTGAATGACCGCTGTTCCTCGTACCATGTTTTCCGGCAAAGCAGTGTCTGAAAGGTGCGGTGTGTATTTTTTTACAATCTCCATAAGAACCTCCCGTTTGCAATCCACATCCTCAACCAGGGTAGCCATACCCGAAAGAATCACGCTCCGGTATTTTGTATTTGTATCGCAAGCCTGTCCAGCAGGATCAAGCAGCAAGTCTTCCATTTCATAAACCGTCATGCCCACATGCGGGTTAGCCTTGATATTATCAATCTTTTTGCCCTTTGGCAGACCGTGCATATAGATAAACCCCCTGTGGTAGACATGGTGCATCGGGGTGACGTAGGGAGTTCCATCTTCATTTAATGTCGCAAGACTACCCGTTGTTGTTTTAGCGAGTAACTCCTCGACTTTGTCTTTTTCGAGCATATGTGTTTTCATTCTGTGTTGCATAATGAAATTCCTCCTGTAATATTCCTTTTAAGGTTTTGGGAGATATCTAATCTCGTTTGTTCTTCCAGATAATTGTTTCTTGCTTTACTTCAGTATCTATTATAATGTATAATTGTTTCTATCGGAAGTGACAATTATCAAATTATGTTTAGGTACAATTTGGAGGTGAGCATATGTTAGTAATAGACAAGCATTCAGATGAACCATTATATATGCAAATTTATCACCAAATAAAAGATAAAATTATATCTGGTGAGTTATGCGAGGGAAGTGTACTCCCACCAATCAGAACCTTGGCCGGGACGCTCCTGGTCGCAAGAAATACGGTTGACAGTGCATATCAGCAGCTTTGTTCTGAGGGTTATGTTCTTGGCAAGATTGGCAGCGGCTATAAAGTGCAAAAGATAGACATACAGAATATCGCTCCTCCAAATGCCGAGCCGCTTGAATTTACATTTCCTGTAGAAGAACTGCAGCAACCGGAGGCTGTAAAGTATGATTTTCAGTATGGCAAATTGGATATTGAAAACTTTCCACTCCGAATCTGGCGTAGATTGCTCAATCACATATTACTGTCCGATGAGATTAACGGAATAACCGATTACAACGAAAAAAAAGGAGATTTAGCACTTCGTATCCAGATTATGAAATATCTCTCTGAATCAAGAGGTGTTGTTTGCAGATCGGAGCAAATCATTCTTTGCTCCGGAGCTATGTCGGCCCTAAGCCTTGCTTGTCAATTATTGATCCATGATACAAAAGCAGTTGCTGTGGAAGATCCCGGTTTCGATAGTGCCAGGGAAATATTCATCAATCATAACTATAGCATCACGCCAATCGGACTGGAGAGCGATGGAATTGACTTGGAGCAGTTACAAGCCTCCGGCACAAAAATTGTTTACACTACCCCCTCGCATCAGTTTCCAACCGGTATTGTGATGCCGATCAATAAGCGGCTGCATCTTTTGGAGTGGGCCCAGCAGAATAGTGCTTACATCATTGAGGATGATTATGACAGCGAGCTTCGTTATAACAGCAGACCGATTCCATCCATTCACTCACTTGATCAAAATGGCCGAGTCATTTATATCAACAGTTTTTCAAAGGCACTTGCTCCCGGTATCCGTATGGGTTTTGTTGTTTTACCGGAAGAATTGCTGAAAAAATACCATTCCAATTTTTCAAATTATAACTGCTCTATCCCTTGGCTTGAACAGAAAGCCATGTATCACTTTATGGAGCAAGGACACTGGAATAGGCTTCTGAATAAAATATCGGTATCCAATAAAAGAAAACATGATACATTAATCAGTACCATTCATGGTCAAATGGGCAAGCATACAAAGATCTATGGTAAAAATGCCGGTTTACATATCCTGTTGGAAGTCGATAATGGTATGCCAGAGCAGGAACTTATAGAATCCGCTGATCAGGTTAATGTGAGGGTTTATCCGGTATCAAATTATTGGATCAACCCACAAAATTACTCAAATAATATGGTTCTCATCGGATACAGCAGCTTATCAGAGGATGAAATTGTCTCGGGTATCACGCTGCTATCCTCAGCTTGGTTTTAGGCTGCTGAAGACAAATCGGATGGGTTTAGGATAAGAGAAAAGCCGTAGGACTTTACATCCTACGGCAAATCTAAAAACTCAAAGACATCTTTGAAAACATGCTTTTGAGAGCATCCCATTATTGTCCGCTTTATTCCTAACCTCACCCAAGCATTTGATAAATCGAATATGCTATATTCTCCAGGGACATCTGCTTTTCCACCGCACCAATATTAAATGCCACCTTAGGCATACCATATACAATACTGGATTTTTCATCCTGACCGATGGTTCTGGCACCCTTCCTTCGCATCGACATCAAGCCCTTTGCACCGTCGTAGCCCATGCCGGTGAGGATTACACCCACCGCATTCCTTCCGGCCTCCTTGGCTACGGATTCAAAAAGCACATCCACGGAAGGACAGTGCCCATTTACCTTTTCCCCTCCAAAGCATTCCACTTTATACCGTTCGCCGATTCTGCGGACGATCATATGCTGGTCTCCCGGTGCAATAAGAACCCGTCCCCGCTCCAGATAATCTCCAGATTTCGCTTCCTTCACTGTGAGATTCGTAGTATTATTCAGACGCTCCGCAAACATTCGGGAAAAGTTGGGAGGAATATGCTGAACGATGACGATCCCCGGTATATCCTCCGGCAAACTCTTCAGAATTGAGAAGATAGCTTCCGTTCCTCCGGTGGAAGCACCGATTGCTATTATTTTTCCCTTTCCGGCAACTTCACTGCCAACAATACTTTTGGAGACCTCCTGCTCCAGAGTATGTACCTTGGCATGTGCAGCAATCCTGATCTTGGCAATCAGCTCATTAATAAAGCTCTCCACACTGCCGACGGAGGACAGATCCGGCTTACCGACGAAGTCAACCGCACCAGCATCCATGGCATCAAACACGGTTCCCGAGGTTGAACTGACCACAATAATAGGCAAGGGATACTGAGGCATCAGCCGCTGTATGAATTCTATGCCGTTCATCCTGGGCATCTCTACATCACAGGTCATAACATCCGGTTTTGCGGAGATTATTTTATCCCGTGCATCATACGGATCGCCGGCGGCAGCCACAACTTCAATCTCCGGATCCGAGGACAGGCCGCGCAGCAGCACCTCCCGGAACAATATACTGTCATCAACGATAAGAACCCTGATTTTTTTTGGCTTCAAACAGATCACCCCGTTTACATTTTTCTATAGACTGCCGGTTGTACGTATTTAAACCTGGTCTCTTCCCGGTTTAATGACTCCGAGTGTCCGATAAACAGATAACCTCCGACCTCCAGCAGATCATAGTATTTATTTACCAGAGTATTCTTGGTTTTCTCATCAAAATAGATCATTACATTCCGGCAGAATATAACATGAAATTTCTTCTTAAAAGGAAATACCGTTTCCATCAAATTGAACTTGCGGAATATCACTTCGCTGCGAAGCTTCTCCGTGAATACGGAATTCTCACTGTCCTGCTTTATCGTATGGTTGATTCTCCATTTTGCAGGAAGGGTCTCCATCTCTTTATTGCTGTATACCCCCTTCCTGGCCTCCTCCAGCACCTTATTGGAGATGTCTGTTGCCAACACCTTGGTATCCCAATAGAGCTTGTCCTTGCCGAAGAACTCATCCAGAATCATTGCCAGGGTGTAGGGCTCCTCACCGCTGGAGCAGCCTGCGCACCAGATGCGCAGATCCCGGTCAGTGACCCTTGATGCAAAATAGGGAAGAACCACTTCTTTAAAATATGCAAAATGATCTGCTTCCCTCATAAAGAAGGTGTGGTTCGTTGTGATCTTATCCAGTAAGGTTGAGACTGCCATACCTGTGTTGTCTTTAATTACATAGTCGTAATATTCCGAAAAATTTTTAAAGCCTTTTTGAAGCAGTTCATTTTGGAGCCTTCCGATTACCAGTGTCTCTTTCTCCGGCTTCAGATAAATCCCATAATTCGTCTTGATATACGCCGATAATTGCTCAAATTCTTTTTTAGTAATTTTTATCACAACAGTACTCCTTTATAGGCCCAAGCCGGGGACAGTCTAATGAAGAAGCTTATTTAAGGTCTGAATTACATGATCTTCCTTGAAGGGCTTGACGATAAAGGATTTGGCCCCGTTAATTATTGCTTCCATCACCATATGCTCCTGACCCATGGCGGAAACCATTACAATCTTCGCTTCCGGATCAAAGGCGATAATTTCCTTCAACGCTTCCAGGCCAGTCATCTCCGGCATGGTAATATCCATGGTTACAATGTCGGGCTTGAGCTCTTTATATTTCTGTAAACCGATTCGTCCGTTCTCCGCCTCGTCCACTACTTCATAATCATGCTTCACCAATATATTCCTTATCGCCATTCTCATAAATGCGGCGTCATCAACAATCAAAACTTTCCTCATCCTTTACTCCGTTCCCGCGTCTGAGGTTCGCGAATTAAGTTATCCCCCTGCTGCTGTTTATAACGACACGGCTTCTTCCAGCTCTTCCAGTTCATGCTCCGTCAGGAGTCTCTCGCAATCCAGGAGAAGCTTGACTGCACTGCCTGCTTTTCCTATTTTCCTGATGTACCGGTTATTTCCCCCTTTATTTATCTGGGGCGGGTCAACAATATCCTCTTCGGGTATGGTTAATACCTCGGCAACCTGGTCCACAATCAAGCCGATGGAGATCTCTCTGACCTCAATCACAATGACACAGGTGCGGTCATTATACGCCAGGGCTTCCTTCTTAAAACGAAGCCTTACATCCATAACAGGTATTATCTTACCCCGTAAATTAATAATTCCACGGACGTATTCCGGCAGCTCCGGGATCTCGGTAATGGTCTGCAAACCGATAATCTCGGTGACATATTTAATCTCAAATCCATAGCATTCACAGCCGATCTGAAACGTCAGATACCGGACCTTCTGGGTATCCTCTTCCTCCAATCGATTATAAATCTCAGCCATTATTATCTCCTCACTTCCAAAGCCTTACTTTAATAAAGTATGCGAATGAATCAGTTAAACATCCTGGCAATATCCAATATTAAGCTGATACTGCCGTCTCCCAGCAATGTACAGCCGGCTAGCCCCTTGATTTTTTTGAAATTTTGTATATATTGCGGCAACGCTTTGACAACCACCTGCTGCTGACCGATCAGCTCATCGGCAAAGATGCAGATCGTTTTATCATCCTGTTCCACCATAATGATGATGCCCTCGGAGAATTTGGTGATTCCGGTGCTTACCTTATACAGCTCATGCAGCCGCCGTATCGCATAGCATTCCCCTCTTACCATAATCATCTCATTGCCGTCCGGATCATATATAATGTCCGTTTCCTTGGGGCGGAAGGATTCCTTGATGGATATGGTCGGTATGGTATACCTTGACTTTCCTACCTTGATGTTCATTCCATCGATGATAGCAAGGGTTAACGGAATTTTTAAGGTTATTACGGTTCCCTTTTCCGGAGTACTGTCTACCGATAAGGTTCCTCCTACCGCTTCGATGTTCCTGGATACCACATCCATTCCGACACCGCGGCCTGAGAATTCGGTCACCTTTTCCTTTGTGGAAAAACCCGGAAGCAGAATCAGATTATAGATTTCCTTATCTGTCATATCCTCTTCATTTTTAAACAGGAGATGATTTTCCCTGGCTTTCGTGAGAATCTTCTCCCGGTTCAGGCCTCTGCCGTCATCCCTGACGATAATCAGAACATCACTGCCGGCGTTCTTCGCTTCCAGGGTAATCGTTCCCGTGCGTTCCTTGCCCTTGGCTAACCGCTCCTGGACTGCCTCGACACCGTGGTCAACGGAATTGCGGACCAGGTGCATCAATGGGTCGGAGATATGCTCGATAATATTCTTATCTACCTCCGTCTCCTCTCCGAGAATCTCCAGATGCACATCCTTATCCAACTTCTTGCACATATCCCGGACAATCCGGTGCATCTTGATAAAGGTCGCCGATAACGGAACCATGCGGATCGACATTACCATATCCTGTATTTCGCTGGTTATTTTATTTAATTGGTTCGCTGCCTTCATAAAATTATTCAGCGGAAGACCCTTAAGATCCGGATTCTGTATTACCATCGCTTCTGCGATTACCATCTCTCCCACCAAGTCCATCAGCTTGTCCAGCTTTGTTACGCTGACACTGATGATACTCTGAGCTGAGCCGGAGGAAGAAGCCGGCTCCTTTTCCTGCAATTCTGTCCGGGCAGGTCTTCCCCCTCCCGCAGCCTCCTTTTGAATCTGCAATCGTTCCGGAGGAGGAGTAGTATCCGCATCCTCCCGTGCGGAAAACTGCGCAATTTCATCATTTCCCTCTAATTGCACCAGTTCCATATCCTTCAAAAATATGGTCTGCATAAAGAAGTCCTGCATCCTCCGGTAGTCCCGGTCCGTCTTACAATAGATCTGGAAGCCATTCTTGCGGATTACATTAACACTCTCATCACTATCTATGATATCCGCGGGAATATAGAAAAGCTCCCTGGCAAATTCCTTCAGATGATGTATAATCGTATAGGCTCGGATGTTCTCCATCTCACATCCTTCTTCAAAATGAATGACAGCCTTATATACATAGATCTCTTTACTCTCCGGGATACTTGCTGCACCGATATAATACTGCCGCTTTCCTTCCGCCTCTTCCGTCTCCTTCTGTTTCGGTATCATTCCTTCATTAGCTCCGGACTCCGGCTCCGCTTTCTCAGCCGCGGGTTCCGGTGATTCTGCATTCCTTTGCTTCAGCCCTTCCAAAAAAGCTTTAATTGCAATGACCATATCATCCGCATTTCCGTCTGCCGGATCGTGACTCTTGATTTTCTCCACCTCGGTCTTAATGAAGTCAACCCCCTCCAGAACCAGGTCCGATAGAGCGGATAAATCAATTTGTTCCGGTGAATCTTTACGGATATAGAAGAAGAGATCTTCCATGGAGTGAGCCAGCTTAGCGATAATATCAAAGAGCATCATCGCCGAAGAGCCCTTGATGGTATGCATAATACGAAAGATCTCATTAATTGCATCCTCGGAATAACCGCTTTCCTTCTCACTGGAAAGGATGGATTGCTCCAACTGCTCTAATAATTGCGTTGTTTCAAACAGGTACATCTCCAATAATGGTTCCATAGAAAACTGATCTGACATTCATTCACCTCCTTTATGTATTCATTCTTTTTCTGCATGGCCGGTTAATATTTGCCGAATTCTTTGTCGCTTAGTAAAATCTTGGGCTTAGAGTGCTCCTCCAAATCCACCGGCTGGGCTGCAGGCCTTTTTGTCTTGTTCATATTCTCCAGCATCTTCAGAACCTCCGGACTCACCTCATTGTTCTTTCCGAAGGCTTCCTTGTTCTTTCCTGAGACTTCCTTCTTCTTTTTAAGCTTATATTTACTTACGGTTTCCTTCAGTAAGGCTGCCTGACCTGATAACTGCTCACTTGCTGCCGCGCTTTCCTCCGAAGTCGCTGAATTCGTCTGAACCACCTGCGATACCTGCATAATTCCCTGATTCACCTGCTGTATCCCCATTGCCTGCTCATTGGAGGCAAGCGCAATATCGCTGACCAGTAAGGCAACCTTCTCCACACCATCCACGATCCCGCTGAGTGCTTCCGCCGTATCTCTTGCGATCCTGGTCCCTCCTTCTGCTTTCTTGATCGAACCCTCGATCATATCCGTGGTCTCCCTTGCGGCGCTTGCCGAGCGCGCCGCCAGATTACGTACCTCCTCCGCAACCACGGCAAAGCCCTTGCCATGCTGTCCTGCCCGGGCTGCTTCCACTGCCGCATTCAATGCCAGGATATTAGTTTGGAATGCTATATCGTCAATTACTTTGATAACCTTGGAAATATTCATGGAGGATTCGTTGATATCTTCCATTGCAATCAACATATCCTTCATCTGGCTATTCCCCTTTACCGCATTCAACTTGGCTGCTTCTGCCAGTTCATTGGCCCTATTGGCATTCTTGGCATTCAGTTCAGTCTGGGCCGATATTTCTTCCAGGGATGCGGTTAACTCCTCTACGGATGCTGCCTGCTCCGTTGCACCGTGGGACAGGGCCATACTGGTGTCGGATACCTGTCTTGCTCCCACTGCAACCTGCTCCGATGCCGTAGCAATTCCGGTCAATATTTCGTTATTATGATAAACCATCTCCGCAAGCTTCTTTCCCAGCAGATCTTCCTCCGACCTTACCTCCACCTCTACGGTCAGATCACCGGTAGCAATGCGTTCCGCTGTTTGTGCCTGTTTTCTGATATTAGCAATCATCTTCTCAAAGGCAGACGCAAGCTTGCCGGTTTCATCCATCCGGTCAATTCCTGCACTGGCAGTAACATCTCCGATCGCAAGCCTGTCTGCTGTCTCAACTAATTTTATGATCGGCCTGCCGATCATCCTTGAGATAACCAGAGCCAAGGTTACCGATATCGTAATTCCAGCGGCTATCAGAATCAGAATTGCAATACTTGTTCTTTTCGCAAGACCGTTATTGCTGTTCGATTTATCAAGTGCCGCTTCGGTATTATACTTTAATAATTCCTCCAGGTTTTTTCTTAACAGGGTACCTGTTTCATCGGAATCCACCAGCATAATTTCTACCGCACGATTCATGTTGTCATTCTTTACCGCAGTAATGATATCCTTCATATGCGCCTTATAAAGCTCCCACTCCGCTTTGATATCATTAAATATCGCCGGGTCCTCGTGAACCATACGCTCCTCATATTGTATCAGCAGCTCATCGATCGTTCCCATAAATTCATCTAATTTTACCAGCACCGCTTCTCTCTCCTGATCTGTCTTGAGTACGGTCAGCTCCAGGGTATTATAACGCAGCCGTTGAAAATAGGTTCCTGCCGCACTGGAATAGGATACTCCCAGTGTATTCTCCTCATACAGTCCGGTATCTGCGGTATTCAGGCTCCGTATCCCGAGCACACCAAAGATGCCGAGTACAGAGCCGATCAAAGATACGATCAGGAACCCGGTGATTAGCTTGGTAGAAATCCTCCAATTTTTGTAGCTTTTCATGATATCCTCCCTCTGCCGTATCGCGGCAACTGTCTTTGGTTTGCGTTCGAAAACACTTACTGTCTTTTACTTCCATTATAGTAATTCGGTAGTATTTTGTCAATAAGACCGACTTCCTGTCGAATAAAATAATTTAGATTATTTTAACTAATTTTTCCTTATTTTTTGCTGAAAAATCAGACAAAAAAATTGCACCACAGGCATAATTTTTTATACCCATAGTGCAGTTTATTATCGTGCATAAGCCTGAACCCGGGTATCGTGCCTTCCTCTGGGCTTGCTGCCTTAATTCTGAACGTCCCGGCTGTCCGAAAATATGGTTGTCTTGTTTTTCCCGCTGCTTTTTGAACTGTACATTGCCATATCGGCCTTAACGACCAGATCCTTAACCGGTGCAAAGCCTTCTATGAGACCGATGCTCAAAGACAGGGCAACCTCCCCGCCGTATTGGGGAAAGTCAAGGCTGCATGCATTGGTCCGGATTTGTTCGGCCACCCGGTAGGCCTCCTCCTGGGATACGTTTTCAAGAATAACCACAAACTCATCTCCGCCAAACCGGACTGCCCTGGCATCACAATTCAAGTTGCTTTTAATACAGTCAGCCAGAGCCTTTAATACTTTATCACCTGCCACATGGCCGTACCTGTCATTGACGGACTTGAAATCATCAATATCAATGAACAGCAGGGTTGATTTCACTCCACTTCGCTCCTGCCCGTCCGTATGATAGTGATCTAAAAAATATTGCTTATTATATAAACCGGTCAGCTGGTCCAGATAGGATTTTTCCATCAGCAGATCCTTTTCCCTTATGAGATCCAGTTTTGATAAGGTGACGCCCGTAATGGTCATCAGCTTTACTGAATAAGGGTCCTCCGCGTCAATGGGATACTGTGTGATGGAAAGATAAATTTCCTGACCGCCTGATTCTATCGTGATCTCATGCTGCTTATAGTTTGTCTCAAAAACATACCCTGCGATATAGTCGGTTATTTTATCACCGGAATCCATATTCTCATCCTTCAGTATTTCTCTGGCCATATGATTCACGCTTATGATCTTCATATTCCTGTTTATAATGATAATACCGTCACAGGAGTTCAGAAACAGTTTGCGGTAGATATACTCGGACCGGACATTTAAAAAGCGGTGCTTCATAATGGAAATAAACACGGCAATTACAAAAATAAGAAATGCAAAATACATCAGGGAAAGATTTGCATTGATACCAAACCAGGTGGGCAGCATATATTCCGATATCACACTAACGGAGCAGGCAATTCCGATGCCTTCAAAAATAAATCGCAGCTGAACCTTTAGCCGATGGTCCTTCGTAATCCTGTATTGCCGGAAAATCAAATACAGTGCCACCACCACCGGAAAACTGAATATGAAGGCCATAACCGGTGCAATCACCGGATCCGTTAAACGCCAGAAGGTCGGATCGGTATAATCGATCGGAAACAGGTATCTGGAAAAAACAGTGAGTACATTTAATCCGACCGTACAATAAAATAATCTGTCCAGCTTTCGCCTGACCAACCGGTAAATAAAAAACAGGAAAAAGAGCGACATATTGAGCATACTGTAAAAGTAGATTGTCTTGATCACAATTCCCAGTCTGGAGCCGTCATTAAACAGATTGCTAATGCTTAAGACCATCCATAAAAGGAGTATACTTAGGAAGGTTAAAAATGCCTGATTGATTTTATCGTTGCTTTTATTCAAATAGACAAAGCTCCAAATAAATATCATTATTCCATAAATAATTGCAAAAACAATAAATTGCAGCATTGCTGTTCCCTTCCAGTTACAGGAAATACTCTGCCAGCCGGTCCAAAGCAATCTCTGTCTGCTCTCCGGATTGCATGTTCTTAACATTAGCCTTATTGCCCGCCAATTCGTCGGCACCGAGGATGACCGTATTTTTTGCACCTATTTTATTGGCATATTTCATCTGGGCCTTCACACTGCGGTCCATATAATCCGTCTCCACGATAATTCCGGCAGCCCGCAGCCTCTGTACCAGCAGAAAGGCAGAAGCCCTGGCTTCCTTGCCGAGAATACCAACATAAAGCTCTACCTCAGGCTCCGGGGCAAGCTCCACACCCTCCGCCGCCAATTCATTGATAATCCGTTCCATTCCGAAGCCAAAGCCTACCGCGGGGATATTCTGCTTCTCATCAATTTCATGGATCAGATTGTCGTATCTTCCTCCGCCGCACAGCGTAAAGCCTTCCTCATTTACAAATTCAAATACCGTCTTGGTATAATAATCCAATCCTCTTACAATTCCGGTATCCACCTCATAAGGAATTCCGATTTTCTCCAAAAGCCCCTTTAACTCATCAAAATGCCCCCTGCATTCCTCATCCAGATATTCTATCGTTCTGGGTGCATCCTTTACGATGGTCTTGCAGGCAGGAACCTTACAATCAATTACTCGAAGGGGATTCTTCTGCATTCTTTCCCGGCAGGTAGGACAGAGCTTGTCCTCATGCTGCTTCAGATAGGCAAGCAATGCCTCATTGTAGGTCTTGCGGCAATTCCCGCAGCCAATACTGTTGATATGGAGCTTCGCTCCCTTCATCCCCAGCTCCTTCATAAACTCGGTCAGCAGTGAGATCAGTTCCACCTCAGCCAAAGGACTTGCAGAGCCCAGGAATTCAATTCCGAACTGGTGATGCTGGCGGAGTCTTCCGCTCTGGGGATTCTCATAACGGAAGGCCTGAGTAATATAGAAAAGCTTGGTAGGCTGGCTCTCCGCATACAAGCTGTTTTCCAGATAAGCACGGACCGCCCCTGCCGTTCCCTCCGGCTTTAAGGTAATGCTTCGGTTTCCCTTGTCATCAAAGGTATACATCTCCTTCTGAACCACATCCGTAGTCTCTCCCACGCCTCGCTGGAATAGAATCGTGTGCTCAAAAGCAGGAGTTATAATTTCCTTGATATTGTATGCCTTACAGATTTTTCTGGCAATCCCCTCGATTACGGTACGTTTATGCATATTAGAGCCGTACCAGTCCTGGGTACCCTTTGGTCTTTGTGTAATCATGTTAATCCTCCGCGGTGCTGACACCGTTCTTTGTTATTCTACCATGAGCAAACATGCTCATTATCTTTCACTTCGCTCAGAAATCACAAGCAATCATTGCTATGCAATAATCCTTTCTGCATTATCCTTGCCATACATTATTATAGTGTAGCCTTTTCTGTCCGTTTCTGCAACACTTTTTGAAATTTCTTAGTTTCATGCTCCCTGATTTGTTAACGGCAGGCCGGTTCTTTCCAAACAATCGACCGGATTTTGTCGGATACTATATTCGCACTTTTTCTTAAAATTAGTTGTCATATATCAATAAAATTATTCTTTTAGATTCCGAAGCAATCGCTAGCAATGAAGAGCTCCATATATTATAATTGAAGTAAAAGGCATACATTATGAAGCTGCAAACAGTAGGCTAACCAGGATTAATTTAACTGCGTGACAAAACAGGTGTCATTTCTAATTATGAAGGGATATTGAGGTGAAATTTATGCAGAAAGTGATTGCATTGCATACCAGCAAACGGAAAATGAATACCTACCGGCTGCTGGTACAAATACAGCAGGAGCTGGCCCAAAAGGAAATAGAGGTTGAAATCCTCTCACTATATGATTACAGTATTCAAGATTGCTTCGGGTGTGAAAAATGCATCAAACAGGATGAGTGCCTCCACCATGATCCTATGGAAGCTCTTATGAGTAAAATGGCAGCCGCCGATGGGATTATCCTTAGTACGCCGGTTTACCTGAAACAGGTCTCGGGAAAGCTGAAATGCTTGATCGACCGGACCTGCAAATGGTATCATCGTCCGGTACTATACGGAAAGCCGATTCTTTGTGTGTCTACCACCAAAGGCTCCGGATTGAAATCAACCCTTTCCTACCTTCGAAGCGTGGCGGTGCAATGGGGAGCAATACCGGTTGGGCAGATTGGCAGAACGATCCGAAGCATAAATTCTCCGGTTTCAGCAAAGGAATTATCAGGCTTTATAAAGCTTTTGCAGGAACCTCAGAGCTACCACCCGCCCTTTCGTGTTCTTATCGATTTTGAGATACAAAAGGCTCTGGCAAAGTATTTAGGCGGCCTAGACGCAGACTATTGGAAGGAAAAGGGCTGGGAGACAAAGCCATACTATATTCCGTGCCGTCCCAATTTACTACAATGCTTCATAGCAAGGATTTTTGGCTCGGTTTTACAGCGAGGTATGGCTCGCGGAAAAAAGAAAACAGTATAAAGCGTCTAACCTCAAGCAACTGACTGGATTTTATATGGGAACCGGAGAGGTCAAATAATAATTTGCGGGACTTCAACTGAGATACTAATAAAAATTCAGAGGAGGACATATAATGTATTGGGGTGAAGCTATATGAAAAAGATTGATTGGTGTCTACTTCTTAAAATCGTATTGGTTACAGAACTGATCGGAATTCTCAGCGGTTTGTTTGACGGCAATACAGGTCAGTTATACACATCGTTTATAAAACCGCCGCTGTCACCGCCAGGATGGCTTTTTGGAGTGGTTTGGCCTGTACTCTATCTTTTGATGGGAATTGCAGCCTACCTTATCTACCAGGCACCGCAGTCGCAGGACCGTCAGCAGGCAATTGCCTTATATTGGGTACAGCTGTTTGTGAATTTCCTGTGGCCGATAATATTCTTCCGTTTTGAGCGGTATTGGTTGTCCGCAGCAGTGATTCTTTTATTGGTTATTTTGGTTGCTATGACTACATTGCGGTTTTGGAAGATCAATAAGACAGCGGGTTATCTGATGCTTCCCTATCTGCTTTGGCTACTCTTTGCTACTTATCTGAATATTGGAGTTGCGGTGTTGAACTGATATAAATCTCAAACCTGCTCCTTTGGCATGCTTGAAACTCGTGTTATTCATAGAAATATATATAAACCGATGAGGGAACCCGGGCAATCTACTGCCTGCGTTCTTTCATCGGTTTATTATTGTTGGTGAATAGCCATTTGCTACCACGTAAATGGTAAACCGTTTACCCTGATTTCACAACTCTTGCAGAAAAGTTCATGAACAATGGCCGCATTCCCTGTAAGTACAGGAATCTGCGGTCACAAATCCGTCTATTATTAATAGAATAGCCTAATCGGAGTTATTCTGCGAATTCTGAGGGAAGCCAGCCATATCGTCACTGCCGAAATCAGTACCACGCCGGCAGGAACAAAAATCATATACTGATATGGTGTAATGAAGCTGACCCTCCGTATCCCATTGCCTGCAAGCAGCATCTGGGTGAAGGAGTTCGACATCAGAATTCCCATCGCCAAACCCAGGATCCCTCCCAGCAATATGACCGGTAGGTAGCTGTATCCCACCTGCCGAATTAATTGGGGTGTTGTGTATCCCAGGGCTTTATATATGCCATACTGCTTCTGTTCCTTAAGAAGCTTCACCTTGATTAAGAGCAGCAAAATTAACACTACCGTGATAATAGTGATGCCGCCGCATACGGCACAGATGGCCATAATCGATCCATAAAAGGACTCCATAACCGCACTGATGCTGTCTCCCACGTTAATAATCAGCGTGTTCACAGCAGAGAACTCGGCATCCAGCTCTTTGATAAAAGCATCCACATCCGTCTCCTCTGTCAGATATAATATCGACTTGGTTATCCTATAATCCGGGTTCAAACGCTTCACGCCCTCCTCTGTAAGGCTTGCTCCCCTTCCAAGATGATTGATATGCTGTTTAACGCCGACAATCAGATACTGCGCTTCTCTGCCAAAGCTGGCAACGGTTACGCTGTCACCAATCTTCAGGCCAAGCTCTTCCAGGGTTCTATTGCTTATCACAATCTCATTTTCATATTCCGCCAGTCTGCCGGCCATCAGGGTGTCCATATCCAATTCGGAAAAATCCTTCGTAACCTCGACACGTACCTGTGCTTCCCCTTCCTCATTCTTAAGAAGCATCTCCTCCGCGGTGTAATCCATGAGCTTACGGATCTCCTTTTTCTCCCTGACCTGATCCATCACCCAATCATAATCCTTCTCTTCCACCCACATCTGAAGCTCGGCGGTCGGCATGCCTACCAGGTTAAGCATTGCAGTATCATTAATCACAAAATTATAATACATTCCAATCGCATAAACGCAGGCAAAGGTCAGAAGTGAAATAATAACCGCCATCACGATATTCTGCTTTCCGTTAAATAGAAGCCCCTTGATCCCGATCGAAAAGTTCAGAGGTAATCCTGATTTTTCCAATGGGAGGTAATTTCGCTTAAAGCTATGAGTTTCAATTCCGTCCCGCAATGCTGCCAGAGGGGATATTTTTCTGAGTTTTCTTGCCGCCATATTCGTTACTGTGATAATCAGCAGCAGATTCACAAAGGTGCTGGCAAGGATGGCTATACCGCTGATCTTCCCGATCCACCGCAGTCCGATGGAGGTTGATATCATATTCCCAACCGGGGAAGAGACTCCCACCGCCACAATCAGACCCATTAGAATTCCTGCTGCCGTAAGCAGCAGGAATTCAAGCAATAAAGCATACTTGATCTGGCTTGCCGTATATCCGACCGCTTCCATAGAACCGATATTCTTTATGTTCTTCTCCAGATGAACCGTCACGGAGAATCGAATCACCACCAGAGCAATCACCAGCAGAATCAGGGAAAATGCAATCAATACAACCATCAGTATTTGAGTGAACATCGTCGTGCCCTGCTTTAAGGTATCATAGGGGAGAATATTCAGAAAATCATTTCCGTTGATTTCCTTTCCCTTGAAATCAAGCATAAAGCTTCTCTCAAATTCTCCTCCGTCGGTTCCGTCGAAACGAAGATTAATCAGACTTTGTCTGGCCGTATCCACCGCCTCTTCTCTCATCTCCCGGAACAGGGAATCATAGACAAAGAATTGATACATTGATACATTGCTCGGCGTAGCAAAGATCACATTCTCATAGAAGCCGGCAATCACAAACGTAAGCATGCGGTCCTCAACTTTTATCTCCAGCTCATCCCCTGTCTGATATTGCTTCGATATCTTCAATATATAAGGAACGATAATTCCATTCTCCGGCTTCGGAGATACCTCTTCGATAATGGGCAGCCGGTTGATATGATATGAATCCTCCGCATTTAATATAACAGTGATAAGATTGTTTTCTTTCTCCTGTCTTATTGGGTTGCGAATCTTCGGTGAAGAGTAATAGATGCTGTCATGGACCTCGTACTGACTTATGTCCTCTCTTTGGTCGAGGATGGGGAGCACCTTCTCCATGCTCGCTTCTCCAACCAGCAGCGTACAGTCCGCTCCGGATAGCTCTTCATTCTTAGCATCTACAAATTCCCCAAGCTGACTTTTCACAGCAACTCCGGTATACATTAATAGAGTGGACAGTATCACCAGGAGAACCAATATAATAGAAGAGGCAAGGGAGCTTTTGATATTGTTCTTCGCTATTAAATACAGCTTCATGCCTACCACCCCATTTTCCGGAGGAATTCATGAAGCGCAGCATTGCGTCCTGAATCTTCCTTTTGATAAGCCCCCAGGCGGCATTCATCCAGAATTACTCCATCCTTCAGATAGAGGATACGGTTCGCTCTCCTTGCAGTCTTTATGTCATGGGTAACCATGACGATGGACTGCCCCTGCTCATTCATCCTGGTCATAATGTCCAGAATATTGGTGGCATTCTCCGAATTCAGAGCTCCGGTGGGCTCATCCGCAAATACAATCTCCGGCTCATTGATTAGCGCCCTTACGATTGCGGCTCTTTGCGCTTCCCCTCCGGAGAGCTGGGAGGGAAATTTGTTATAGCACCTGTCATCCAGTCCCACCTGGTCCAGCAGCTCCTTTGCGCGCCGGATAACCGCCCTGCGGTCCCTGGTAATCAACAAGCCACTGACTAAGATATTATCCAGAACACTCATGGTCTCGTTCAGATAAATCTGTTGAAAGACAAAGCCGCAATGGGATCTGCGAAAAACAGCCAGCTTGTCATTGGAATAGTTACTTATCTCATTGCCTCGAAAGCTTATCTCACCAAGGGTTGGGCGGTCCATTCCCGACAGTGCATAGAGCAGGGTGGATTTACCCGAACCGGAGCTGCCCATGATAACAGTGAAATCTCCTTCCTCGATCCGAATATTAAGATTTTTTAATACATGCTGCTGTAAGCTTCCGGTGGAGAAGGTCTTACACAGCATCCTGGCTTCCAATATCGTTGCCATTCTTTATTCCTCCATATAATTTTGATAACTTTATTATACTTGCGGAACCTTATCCAGTCTTTTTCCATTCCTTATGAAATTCTTATCTGTTTCTTAAATCTTCATGCTCAGCTTCACCGCAGTCTACGCCATAGGCTGAACTGTAACTTTCAGGCTACCCGCAGGAATAAGGTGACAACAAAGCCCTTATCACAATATATATCAATGCTGCCCTTCATCCCCTCCATGAACTGCTTTGCCAGATATAATCCAAGGCCTGAGCCGCTTGTGCCGGAGCTGTTCCTGCCGCGGTAGAACTTCTCACATACCATAGGAAGCTCGCTTTCCTCCACTCCCTCTCCAAAATCACGAAGCGTCAGCCTTAGATATCCCTGTTCTAACACGCTGCTTACTTCAATATGACTTTCTGTATATTTATAGGCGTTATTAATAATATTATCGATGACCTGACTAAGCCGAAGAGCATCGCAATGAATCAGACATTCCGGAATTGGATTCACTTTATGTATTCTTTTTAGATGATTCATCTGCCCCAGCATATCATCAAGAATAGTGCTCATCTCTTCCCTGCAGTTGATCTTCAAAACCGTGAGATCCTCCAGGGTCGCATGAAACATATCACTGATCAGATGATCAATCATATCTGCCTTCTCATTGATAATTTGAGTTTTTTGTACGATATCCTCCTCACTGCTTTTGAGGGTGATCAATTCACAATATGCCTTTATGGTTGAGACCGGTGTTTTTATATCATGGGACAGCCCGGCTACCAGCTCCTTCTTGCTCCGGTTCGCTTCAAATTCACCCCGTCTTGCTGCTTTTAGTTCCTCTCTCATTAAATCAAAGCTCTCCGTAAAGGCCCCAAAATAATTCCTCTTGTACATAGGGAGCGGAAAATCGAGATTCCCTGCCGCGACATGGGAGGCAAAACCCTCCAGGCTTAGGAACGGTTTAACAAAACGGACATAAACAAGCGCACCTAACCCCCAGGCAAACAATAACAGACCTCCAAGCACTACCGTAGCCATCCGGAACAAGCGGTTTTTAAGAGTTTCCTCCGCCCTGGTCTCCGGCAGAAATAATATCTTTCCGATGATGGTATCACCTTCTTTTAGGTCTAGGATGGTCGCCCGGTCAGCCAGTCCCTTATAAATGATCCTTTCATATTCAGGATCATCGCACAGCACAAGATCAAAATCCGGGACTGCCGCCTCTCCCTGCCTTTCTTTCCCCTTGCCTGCTTCGATCTCTGCTTTTATCTCTGCTTCTAATTCTGATTCTAACTTCCTTATTATTTCTGCTTCTATTTTCGTATCTGTCTCAGTATCTGTCTTCGTTCCTATTTCAGATTTTATCCCTTCTCCTGCACCGGTTTCCGTCCTTTCCCGTATGCTCATCTCTGCCCTTTTCATGACAGCATTCATCCGGCTGATATCTAATTTAGGGATATCCTGCTCCCTCAGATATCCTATCGTTAAACAAAAGCACCCCAAAAGGAAAGCGGTTACCCCAATCATCCATCGTCCCAGCTTCATAATTCCAACCGATATCCTGTTCCCCAGATCGTCTTAATGATCTCCGGATGATTCGGATCCTTCTCGATTTTTTCTCTAAGCTTCCGGATATGCACATTCAAAGTACCATCACTGAAGAATTCATCCCCCCAGACATTAGCGAATAATTCACCCTTGGTAATCACGGTATTGGGATGCCGGAACAGATAAAGAAACAGCTTGAATTCCTTATTTTTTAACTCAATTTCCCTGTCCTCTATGTACAGTTTTCTTGCCTTAAGGTCCATCCGTATACTGCCTGTCTGCACCGGCAGAGGTTCTTTTGTCTCCTCAAGACGCTTCAATACCACCTTGACCTTGGCAAGCAGCACACTAAGGGCATAAGGCTTCTTTATATAATCATCACCGCCGATATTAAGCGCCATCAGGATATCGTCATCACTCTGCCTCGCACTGATAAAAAAGATGGGGATATCAGAAAATTCGCGTATTTTCTTACACAGCACAAAGCCGCTTTCCTCCCTCAGATTGATATCCAGCAGGATCAGCCTGACCTCATGCTCTCTTAGAAACTCCAGACAGTCCTCTGCCTTGGTCACATAAGCTGCCGACATACCAAACATACTAAAATATTCACAGGTTGCAACCGCAAGCTCCTTCTCATCATCCACTACCAGACAGGTATACTCCACGCTTTTCTTCCTCCCCTTATCAATATACTGGCACCCTGCATATCGTATGCTGCATATTGATTTCTGAATATCAGTATCCTTTCCCACACTATCCAAATACTATGCTTCGAGCGTCATAAGCCTTCTTTCCGCTGTATCTACATAACTTAAATCAGGCTTTTGACGCTCGAAGCATGCTGTCCCTTTATCGCAGCTAAAAAATTCTCTTATGACAGCTTGATCCGATTCTCTTCTATGAAATTCCTCTTTCTCTCGATCAGTTCATCAATTCTGCCAATATAATCCGTAATACTCTTCACATTATCAACACGTTCCAGACGGTTCTCTTCCGGGAAGATGAATTTGGACATCGCCCCTGCACCGAAGGCAAGTATCGTCTGCTTCTCCTCCATAATCAAAATATTATAGATACCTTCCCTGCTATGCCTGGCATAACCCACATTCTCCAGGTTATCAGCCATATTCTTCTGACGGTAGAGATAGTAAGGATAATAGTCATTCTCCTTTGCATACCTCACAGTCTCTTCCAGCATCCTGGGAACCTGGGTGGCCTGGCGGTTCGAATAAGCCTCCTTCTCCAGATTCAGTCTGGCTGCTCGCTTTAGGGCAAGCGTATGGACGGTAAGGCTGTCGGGATTTAATTCATTAATCTGCTGGAGTGTGCTCACCACATCCTCGGGGGTCTCTTCAGGCAGTCCGAGTATGATATCCATATTAATATTATCATGTCCTGCTTCCCGCGCTAAGAGGAAAGCCTCCTTCACCTGCTCCACCGTGTGCTTCCTGCCGATCAGGTCCAGTGTCTTCTGCTGCATGCTCTGGGGATTAATAGAGATCCGGTCCACGCCCCATTTCTTTAATACCTCCAATTTCTCCAGTGTTATGCTGTCCGGTCTTCCGGCTTCAACACAGAACTCCCTGACCTCGGAGAAATCATACCGCTCCTTTACACAGCTTAATAAGCGGTCCAATTGCCGGGCGCTTAAGGTTGTGGGGGTCCCTCCGCCCAGATAGACCGTCTGCAGCTTCTTATCCGGAAAACAGCCGGCAAAGGAGGAAAGCTCCTTCTCCAGTGCCTCCAGATATTTCTCCACGGTATCGGCATACTTTGTTACGGAATATGAGGTAAAGGAGCAATAAAGACAGGTGCTGGGGCAAAAGGGTATTCCAATGTAGATGCTGTATCCCTTCTGATACTCCATTTCCTCCAGAAGCTCCATCTCCCGTCCGGCAATCTCTATACTTAAGGCAATCTTATCATCACTGCAAAGATATTCCCTGCGCATCTGACAATAAATCTCCTCCTCCGTCTCTCCCTGCTTAAGCAGCTCATATACCAGCTTGGTAGGCCGTATTCCGGTCAAAATGCCCCAAGGGAGAGTACTCCTGGTCTCTTTTGACAATATCTGATACAGGAAGCGCTTCATACTATTCTTATATCCGGTCTTGGTAAGCCCCTCCGGCAGGGATTGATGCGCCTCCTGGCAGTCTCCGTCCTTCATCAGCAGGCTTATCCCGATTTCCCGTGGCTGGAAACCGATCTTAATACCACAAATTCCAACTCCTGATTGGGATATTTGTCCCTCGCGATGGCTGTCCGGGACCTCCTCCTCTGCATTGCCGTATTCCTCTTCTAAATAAACCTTGACGGTCTCTTCGGAATAGAACGCTTTTACCAGAGGGTATACATCATTTTCATATGCTCTGTCTGACAATATTACTTTTAACATTCTTCAACCTGTACCTTTTTCATCCCGCAGTGAGGGAATGCGATTATTTTAATCCGTCTGTTCGACTTATGACCAGTTCATCCAGCCACCGTTCAAATATATATTGTTCTCCCGCTCATATCCGATGGTCGTCGGCTGTCCGTGACCCGGATATACGGTCACAGCATCATCTAACAGCAGAAGCTTATGCCGGATGGAGGCGACCAACCGTTCCCCGTCCCCGGTGGGCAGGTCCGTTCTTCCGATGCTCTCATGGAACAGAGTATCTCCGCTGAACAGAATACCATGTCCGCAAGCGTCCATGGTATTGGCACTCTGTGCCAGGATGCGCACTCCGCTTCGCTCCGGCGCTGGTATCATGTCTGTCGACATGATACCATGTCCGCTGAAATAATAACATACTCCCCCTGCTGTATGCCCGGGAGTATGGATCACTCGAATGGTAAAGCCCGCCAATGGAAGCACCTGGTCATCCGTTAACATCACCTCAGGTACCAGAGTACACTCCCTGCGAATCTGAGAGGAGGCATTCATACGGGGATCCGCAAGGAGTTCCGCCTCCTGCTCATGGGCATGGATCGGCGCCGAGGTTATGCTTGCCAGCTCCCAGGCGGCTAAAATATGGTCAAAATGACCATGTGTGAGAAGAATTCCGCTGCACACAAGGTCATTTGCCTTCAAATACTGTTCTATTTTGCCGGCATGATCCGCCGGATCAATTACAATTGCTTCCTTTGCTTCGTGATGATGTATGATGTAACAATTGGTCTGCACCATCCCCAGAACCAGGGTTTTTAATTTGAATTCACTCATTTGGACCTCCATAACAGATTTTAACCGGCAGTACGCTCGATATCCAATACGCTTTCCACGTTTCTGATCTTCGCAATAATCTCATTCAGCTGATCCTTGCCGTTTATCTCAAAGCCGATGCTGATGGATGCCTTCCCCTGCTTGCTGGTTCTGACATTCATTGAGGTCACATCGATCTTGTTCTCCGTCAGAACCTTGGAAATATCTACCAGGACACCGGTCCGGTTATTGGCATAGATCTTAATCTCGGCACTGTATACACCGCCGCTGTCCTTGCCGTCCGTGGATACATTCCACTCTGCGTCAATCAGTCTGGCCCGGTCCTCCTCCGGAAGATTAATCACATTGATGCAATCGGTCCGGTGAATGGATACGCCTCTGCCCCGGGTTACGAAGCCGACAATTTCGTCTCCGGGTACCGGACTGCAGCATCTGGAAAAACGGACTGCCAAGTCATGAATCCCTTCCACCACAATACCGCTCTTGGATTTCTTCTGAGGAATCCGTTCCTTGATCTCCTGAACAGCCTCCAGAATATTATCATCAGTGATGGCTTTCTTGTTCTTCTTATTATATTCCTCCAGCAGCTTATTCACGATCTGGCCTTCCTTCAGGCCTCCGTGACCCACGGCAGCCAAAACGGAATCCCAATCCCGGAAGCCGTATTTTCGCATCACCACATTCATGAATTCCGATTTTAATATATCGCTCAGAGTAATGCTCTTCGTCTTACAATAGGAAGAAATCATATCCTTCCCTCGATTGATGTTATCTTCCTTCAGCTCCGTCTTAAACCACTGGTTGATTTTATTCTTTGCCTGGGTGCTCTTGACGATGGATAACCAGTCCCGGCTCGGTCCCTTGGAATTCTGGGAAGTAATGATCTCGATGCGGTCCCCGTTCTGGATCACATAATCGATGGGCTCCAGCTTCCCGTTTACCCGGGCACCCACCATCTTATTGCCCACCGCGCTATGGATGGCATAGGCAAAATCAATGGAGTTGGAGCCGGTGGGCAGAGTTTTGACATCACCCGTCGGTGTAAAAGCATATACGCTCTCCGAGAACAAATCAAAATCGTTCTTAATCAGGCTCAGAAACTCCTTGTTATCGGACATATCCCGCTGCCATTCCAGAACCTGACGGAGCCAGGTCAGCTTCTCTTCCTCGGAATTCGCTGTTCCCCCCTTGCCGTCCTGCCCCTCCTTGTATTTCCAATGGGCAGCAATACCGTATTCTGCGGTACGGTGCATCTCATAGGTACGGATCTGTATCTCAAAGGGTGCGCCCTTGGGGCCGATCAGCGTCGTATGGAGAGACTGGTACATATTGGGCTTGGGCATGGCAATATAGTCCTTAAAGCGCCCGGGAATGGGTTTATACATCTCATGAATCACTCCCAGTGCCGCATAACAGTCCTTTAAAGAATCCACAATAATCCGGACCGCAAATAAATCATAAATCTGATCCAGGGTTTTATTCTGGTTTACCATTTTCTTATAAATGCTGAAGAAATGCTTAATACGTCCGTCAATTTTGGCCGAAATACCGGCCTCCTCGATATGATTGCGAACATCATCAACAATATCATCGATATAAGCCTGACGCTCACTTCTCTTAGTCGAAATCTTATCCGCCAGCTCCTTGTAGACCTCGGGCTCCAGATATTTGAGGGACAAATCATCCAGCTCAATCTTAATCTTGGAGATACCAAGCCTTTGGGCAATGGGAGCATAGATATCCATGGTCTCTCTGGCAGTTTCCTTCTGCTTATGGGGCTCCTTGTATTTCAGGGTGCGCATGTTGTGAAGACGGTCCGCCAGCTTAATAAGAATAACACGGATGTCCTTTGCCATAGCCAGGAACATCTTCCTCAGATTCTCGGCCTGCAATTCTACCTTGTCCATGTCATAATTTAATTTGGTCAGCTTTGTAACGCCGTCCACCAGCAGAGCAATCTCCTCCGAGAACATGGAAGAAATCTGGGCCACGGTAAACTCCGTATCCTCAACGACATCATGAAGAATACCTGCAACTATGGTCTCCTTATCCAACTCCAGCTCTGCTAAAATATTCGCAACACATAGAGGATGTATGATATATGGCTCCCCTGACTTCCGAAGCTGATCCTTATGGGCATCATTTGCCAGATGATATGCCTTTTCCACCATAGAAATGTCTGCAGAGGGGTGATAGCTTCGGATTTTATCAATCAGCTTCTGATACAGGGCTTCCGGCGCCGTAAAATCAGCCGGTGCTTTGAAGGTTACCGACGTAATATTTTCTTCTTTTCCTGTTACCTCTTTGGATTCTTCCATGATCATCACCACCAATCTATGCAAAGGATTTTATCCCTTGGAATATTTCCTTGAGAAATAATTCTCAGGAAATTTTACTCCGGAAATATTCCTTAGTCAAAATGCCGGGCTGTTAATTGCCCTCGTATTGAATTACGGCTTCCACATCATACCGGGTCAGCTTCTCCCGGCCCTTTAATCCTTTTAATTCCATAAGGAAGATAATCTTCACCACTTCACCCCCAAGCGTCTCGATCAGCTTGGTGATTGCTTCAATAGTACCTCCCGTTGCAATCAGATCATCGATAATTACTACCTTCTGTCCGGGCTTGATGGCATCCTTATGCATCTCAATTGTTGCCTTGCCATACTCCAGATCATAATCCATGGATATGGTCTCACAGGGCAGCTTACCCTTCTTACGTACAGGCACGAAAGCCTTGTTCAAATTATAAGCAATCGGAACACCAAAAATAAACCCTCTGGATTCGGGTCCTGCAATCACATCAAACTCAAGCCCTGTCAACAGCTCCTGCATCTGGTCGATCGCCAGCCTCAGGCCGTCCTTATCCTGCAAAACGCTGGTAACATCGCGAAATATTATTCCAGGCTCCGGAAAATCCGGGATACTTCTTACATATTCTTCTACCTTCTTCATAATAACCTCCATTCCGCTGCCTTACAGCGGTTCACATTAACTTGCCATTCTTAGGGCTTCCCCTGCTCATATTCCGGCGAAGACTTCCGGTATCCCGCCTTCCGCCGTTTATTTATGATATCATACTTTATTAAAGTATCCTTACATACACACCGCTGCCAGCGGCACGAACAGCAATCTATTCTTTATAGATGCTTATTATATCACTATTGGCGACAATTCGTAAAGAAAATTTCATTTTATACTTCAAATTTAACTTAAAATTGACACAAAACCGGATAAATCACCGGATTTCCCGAAGCATCACAGGATTTAACGGTAATTTTGTATCATAAGCTGAACATTTCTGAAGCCGTTGTATTCATTTATTTTAGGATAATAGGTAATTGCCAGGGTCGCTTTCGGACTTCTGCCGGTGCGGAGCTTCTGCGCTTCCTCTTCCCCATAGGACGCGGCAATGTAGGAAAAGAATTCATTCACATCTCCAAAATAAATTGCTTCCATCTCCTTGCCGTATTTATTAATAAGATACAGCCGGATGCCGCTGGCATTCTTGCCAATGATAAAAGCGGATTTCACCCGCAGCTCCTTTTCTGCAAACAGGGGTTTTTCATTCCCCTTGCCAAAGGGCTCCAACTGCCTCAATTCATTGATCAGGGCTTCGTTAATATATCCCAGAGGCAAATGAATATCAATGGATACCTTCGGCACCAGCATCTCCTTGGTAAGGGAGGTATTCCGGTTCAGTACGCTGCGGAGAGTATCAATATTCTCCGGCATCAGAGACAGTCCTGCAGCCATGGGATGTCCTCCCACCTTAAGGAAAAGCTCCCGGCATCTGCCAAGCTCCTCTATCATATTATATTGCTCAATGGATCTTCCCGAGCCTTTCACACAGTTTTCCGCATCCGTCAGAACCAGCGTCGGCCGGTGGTATCGCTCCCTGATGCGTCCGGCAATGATTCCTGCAATGCTTTCATGACAATCCTCCAGGTAAACCACCAAAACCTTATCATATTGTAAGTCCGAACCTTCGATGAGCTTCACAGCCTTTTCCACATTCTGAGCCGTCATTTCCTTACGAAGATCATTCAGGCCGCGGACCTCTCCAGCCAGAACCAGAGCCGACTCCGCAGACTGTGCCAGCAAAAGCTCCAGGCCCTTTTTCGCGGTATCCAGCCTCCCGGAGGCATTGAGGCAGGGACCGATGACAAAGCCAAGGTGGAACGCACTTAGCTGCTCCCGGTCAATACCGCTTACCTCCATCAGCGCCAACAACCCCTTATTATTGGTTTTCTTCAGCAGCTCCAGGCCGTGTTTTACAATAATACGGTTCTCTCCGGTCAGCTCCATAACATCGCACACCGTTGCAATTGCGGTATAGGATAACAGCTCCTGCTCCAATTCTTCCCTGTTTTGGGGCTTATAATACGCAAACAGGGCACAGCATAATTTGTATGCAATTGCGGCACCGCATAAGCCGCTGTAGGGGTAATTGCAGTCCGGGCGCTTCGGATTGACCACTGCATCCGCTTTCGGCAGACACACCCGGTCCATACCATAGCCTTCACTGCCGTTTCTTTTCTCCGGAACGGCTCCCCAATCCTCTTCCTCATTATATTCCATCTCCAGCTTCGTGACTGCAACCTCTACAT
>JAEZFH010000503.1 GCA_023437885.1 Bacillota bacterium
ACTAAGGGCTATGAGAAAATTACCCTGTCTTCGAAGCAAACCTCCTCAGGCTCAGGTCCCAGAGATTTCAAGGTTCAGATCAGCCTTGACAATCAGCAGACCTGGAAGGATGTGAAAGGAGGCACTATTGCAATAGCAAAAAAGGATAAATTCTTTTCATTATCAGCTCTTCCTTTATCAGGAGCCGCGAATAAGGATATGCTCTACATCCGCTGGATTGTAACCAGCACCATAGCGACTAACTCAAAGGAAAACTCTGCAGTAGGCGGAAGCGGCTCCAGCTACCTTAAGGATGTGGTAATTCAGGGGACTCCGATCAAAGGACAACAGAAAACCCTCCCAACAATTGGCGTTCTGAAATCACCAAAGCAGGATTTGGTTTCTGTCGAAATAAACGAGCCCATTTCTGTTAAATTCAGCAAGAGTATTGCCCTTGTAAAAGGATATTCTACGACTATTGCAGACGAAGCTAAAGTTCCTGTCACCGGAATAACCCTTAAGCTTGCAGCTGATGATACATTGACGATTAGTCATCCGAAGCTTCAATATGATAAAGTCTACACCGTAACCATTCCAAAGGAACTGGTTAAGGGTAAGGACAATGTTCCGCTGGGCAGCGATATAATATGGAGCTTCAAAACCAGGCAATCTCCAAAGACGCCTAAAGCATTGAATATGACCTTTAATGGCGACCCCAAGACAAGCAAAGCCTTTGCTTGGTTTACGGAGAAGGAAATAACAGGGACAAAATTACAGGTTGTTGAAGCATCCCATATCACCGGCAATGCATTTCCTTCCGATGGAAGCATTACCTTTAAAGGAACAAGTAAAATTGTAGATGTATTCATGTCCGAGGATGACAGGAATAATAAAACTTATACGCAATTTGCCAGCCATAAGGCGATTGCCGAAGGTCTTACCCCCGGCACCAGATATGCTTACAGAGTTGGAAATGGCGATGCAGACGGATGGGGAAAAATCGGCTACTTCAGGACGGATCGTCCGGGTAAGAAGGATTTCCATTTCGCTGTTGGTTCGGACTCCCATGCCGAGGATCCGGAAACCGCCGTGTTTTGGAAGGATACATTAAGAAAAGCGATTGATAACACAGACCCCGAGTTCTTCATTCTGACAGGCGATTTGGTAAGCTATGGGGATCAGGAGCCGGAATGGCAGAGTCTTCTGGATGTACCGCAGGATGAGCTTGCCAATTGCACCCTGGTTCCCATACTTGGTGGGCATGAAGTGCATGACTATGACGAGGACGAGAACACGGATACGGATAATTTCTTTTATCATTTCAATCTGCCGGAGGATGCTGGTATTGGAGGTCGTACCCAAAAGGGCTCCGTCTCTGCATTTGAATACGGCAATGCGCTTTTCATGCAATTCAACTCCCAATTTGCGGGTGAGCTCACTGATGAGGGTGGGATTGATTATGATGATGCGGAATTTTATGAAGAACTAAAGTGGATGAAAAATCAGGTCGCTAAGTCGGATGCCAAATGGAAATTTGTCTCCTTCCATAAGGGTATGTACTCCTTGGGTGACAACGGAACACTCTGGGAGGGCAACCGCATGAAGTTCTACAGGAAATATCTGATACCCGTATTCGATGAACTGGGTGTGGATGTTGTATTTGTTGGGCATGACCATATGTACATGAGATCCTATCAAATGCTGAATGATGTACCGCAGCTGACAGGGGCAGAGTATAAGCATGAAGTAACAGATGCCAAAGGTACTGTTTACATGATGACTAACTCCGTAGGACATAAATTCTATGACAGGACGACGGAGGATGAGGACGGAAATCCCATTCCTGAGAATCAGCTTCCTGTAGATTACTGGTCATGGATAGACGAACAGCCGGGCAAAAAGATGTTTGTTGATGTATCCGTAACGGATGATAAGCTTACAATGACCTCATACACCGCAAAAATCGGTGAAAAGCTTGAAGTCTATGATCATTATACGATTCATCGCAGTGATACCAAGCCCTTGAAGGTAGAAAATGCAGCTGCTAAAATTCAGGGCAATCAGGCTGTGATCTCATGGAAAGCTCCGACAGGAGCAACAGAACCGATCAGAGGATACCGGATTTATGAGAAAAATGATACTGTAGGCATCAACTGGAGCGCATATATTCCGGCAGAAGCAGGTAAAACAGAATACACCTTCAACGTTGGAATTGGGCCAAATCGAGGATATGAATTCATAATTAAGTCCGTCGGTACAAGAAATAATTCTGACCCTGCTTCCGTGCGCATTCAGTGAAGGTGCTACGCTCGGCAATAAATTTATTCCTTTCTGCACCGTTATCAAGGCTGAAGCGAGGTAGTACTTCTCAAAGTGGCTGGCCAAGGAAAAAGTCAGTAATCGCTTAAGAAAAGCCGGAAGTCAGAATTTAACTGACTCTCCGGCTTTTCATTAATTACATACATTAATATTGCTGGCATATCATCTGGAAGTCGAAACTCACTATACGTATTCTATTACTCAAAGCATTCCCGCAATTTCTTTAGCGCCTTTTTTTCTATCCGGCTGACATAGCTCCTTGAGATGCCCAGCTTGCCGGCAATCTCACGCTGGGTAACTTCCCTATGATTGCTTAATCCGTACCGCAAGCAGATGATTTCACGTTCTCTATCCGTCAATACCTTACCAATGATATGATACAGTTTTTTAATATCGTCCTCGAGCACAATATTTTCAACAATATCAATTTCTGCTTCCTCAATAATATCCAACAGATTTATTTCATTGCCCTCCCGGTCCGATCCGATCGGATCATACAGATATACTTCTTTAGATAAACGCTTACCGCTTCGAAGCATCATTAAGAGCTCGTTGTCGATACATCGGGAGGCATAGGTGGCCAGGCGGATTCCCTTCTCTTCATCGAAGGTGTCAATTGCTTTAATCAGGCCGATGGTTCCTATCGAAATCAAATCATCCGTTTCTTTATCTATCATATTGTATTTTTTTACAATATGAGCAACCAATCTGAGATTATGCTCAATCAGTTTGTCTCTTGCGGCCTTATCGCCTTCTTTGCAGAGCTTTAGATAGTCAGTTTCTTCCTTGGTGCTTAGTGGCTTTGGAAATGACTTCACGAAGATAAGCACCCTCAATGCCCAAATAATTCATTAATATCTTATGATGATAAATGACATAAAGTGCCTATCCCTCTTAAAAAAGGACAGAAGGACTTACATTCGCAAAAATTTCTTCCTCGTTTCACTGGTATCGGCACTGCAAAATAAAAGGTCTTAACAGAGGATTTACTCCGTTAAAACCTTTTGTAATTTTACTGTACAATTACTTACTTGACTTCTTTGAGGAAGATCAGAGAACTATCGCTTCCCTAATTACCGGTTAAATCAATCTATTTCCAACAAAGTCCTGGCCGTATTGTGGTAAGGAAGGCTACTTCACAGCCGCTAAATAATCCGCCCTTAACATTCCATAGATTTTTGTATCAATATATTCACCGTTATACATGAAATCCTCACGTTTCACACCCTCCAGTACAAAACCGGCTTTCTGGTATACTCTCTCTGCCCTGGGGTTAAAGCTGTATACCTCCAATCCTATTTTATGCAGCTGAAGTTCTGTCATTCCATACATAATAAACAGGCTTACGGCTTCAGAGCCAAGACCTTTGTTGCGTCCGGCCCTGCCTATAAGAATACGGAAATTCACATTACCTGTTTCTTCCTCGTATTCATTAAAGACCGCTTCACCCACTACCAGACCGCTTTCTATGTCCACGATCGCCAGATCCAGCCGGTCGGTCTGTTCATTACGATTTAAATACCACTGCTTCATCCGCTCCATTTCCTCCGGACTGTCAGTGGCATTTGCCTCCTCATCACTGGTTACGGAACCAGTCAGGCGTTTTAATTCTAGGTCATCCAGTATTCTAATCATTTCTTCCCAGTCGTTTTTTGCAAAAGGTCTCAAGACAACCTTGGTTCCTTCAATAATTGGTTTATAGCTAAAATCAATTTTCTGATACATGTTCTTCTCCTTAGTGTATCTTTCATCGTATACTCGTTAAACTTCCTTATGCCAATAAGGAATACACAAAAACCCCTGCCAGTCCGACCTTTTTTTGATTATCAAATCTGAGACTCTCTATTCCTTCCTTCGGATAATATCATACAACTCCAATTTAACACCAAAATCCACGTATATGATCTGCTGGGGATGGGGGCAGCTTTCCATGGCCTCTCCCTGCGAATTCTGAATTGATCTGACAAGAGCTTCGATGGTATCCCCGTTTGGCTTTATTATTTCAATACTTTCTCCAACACTGAATTTATTCTTCTGCTCCAGCTCATAGAGGCCGTCCCGCTCCCCGGAGATGGTCCCCAAATAGGTATAGGCCTTCTCATAGGTATTGTGATCATAAATCTGATCCTCATGGGTGGGCTTTTGGAAGAAGAAACCGGTGGTAAACTGGCGGTTAACACCTTTTTTAATTTCCTCCCTGTAGTACGGCTTATTATTCTCATAAAGCTGTGGGTCTGCAAAAAAGTCATCCATCGCCCTGCGGTAGGTTCTAGCCACTGTCGCCACATACAGAGCCGTCTTCATGCGGCCCTCCACCTTAAAGCTGTTAATTCCGGCCTTCACAAGCTCCGGTATATATTCAATCATACACAAATCCTTTGAATTAAAGATATACGTCCCGCGCTCATTTTCCTCAATCGGAAGGTACTCTCCGGGCCGGGTCTCCTCGACAATATGATATCTCCAACGGCAGGAATGAGTGCAAGCTCCCAGATTGGCATCCCTTCCGGTAAAATAATTGCTCAGCAGGCACCGGCCGGAATAGGCTATGCACATTGCACCATGAATAAAGGTTTCGATCTCCATTTCTGCTGGAATCCTGGAACGAAGCTCAACCAGCTCCTTCATTGATAATTCTCTTGCTGATACTACCCTCGTTGCACCAAGCTTATGCCAAAACCGGTAGGTCTCATAATTGGTATTATTGGCCTGGGTACTGATATGCAGCTCAACCTCCGGTATTTCCTCCTGTGCTATGGAGAAGACTCCCGGATCAGAGATAATCAAAGCATCCGGGCGATCACTGCCGAAGGCCTGCAACTCCCTGAAATAGGCTCTGATCCCCTCAATATCCTGATTGTGTGCTGTTATATTGGCGGTTACATAGACCTTTTTACCATGGGAATGCGCAAAAGCAATTCCACTCTTCATATCCTCCATGGAAAAATTTTTGGCTTTCGCCCGAAGTCCATACATATCTCCGCCGATATAAACCGCATCGGCTCCATAGACAACGGCTGTTCTCAGTGTTTCTAAATTTCCTGCCGGTATTAAAAGCTCCGGCTTCTTAATATATTCTGTCAACCTAATCCTCCAATCTGACCAAGCAGAAGAACGCTTATCCTAAACGATGACTCAGTGCAATTCCATCCCCAACCGGTAATATCACCGTATCCAGCTCCTCCATATGGGTAATGGTATATAAGTACTCCCTCATTCTGGAATGTATGGTGCGATCCCTTCTTGTAATACTGTATCTTGAGTTGATTACGGTACCATCCTGGAGAACATTATCCGTTACCAGCATTCCCCGGGCATCCAGAAGCTTCATCAGCTCCGGAAGAAAGCTCATATACTGAGCCTTCGCTGCATCCAGAAAGATAAAATCATAGCTCTCCTTCTCCTCTGCCAGAGCCTTGAGTACTTCAAGCGCCTCTCCCTTCCTCAGGGTAATCTTATGACGATTGGGAAATCTCAGGTCTGTCAGGTTCTTCTCCGCTTCCACCAGCCTCATGGCAACCTTCTCAATCGTTGTGATTCTGCAATCCCCTCCGGTATATTCACTCATAAAGAGGGCGGAAAAGCCAATGGCTGTCCCGACCTCCAGAATTCGTTTTGGTTGTTGCAATCGCAATAAAAACTTCAAGACTCCCTGCGTCTCCTTTTTAATAATCGGAACATGCTCCGCAAGGGCTTCTCTTTCCAGCTCTGCCAGCTCCCTGGACAACTCTGTTTCCAGGGAGTTTATATAAGCTGTAATTCTCTCGTCAACAATCATATAAATCCACCATTCTGCCGCTACCCTGCGAATTCGAGCAGCAGCCTCTATCCTCTATTCTGCCGCACCGTCCTTATCAGTCTTGGAGCCATCCGCCTCCCCTGTCTTTGAATCGGCATCACCGGTACCGCCTTCTGAATCCGCCCCGGCTTCCTCCTCACCCTTGACAATGGAGTTGGAATAATCCGTGATCACATCCAATATTTCATCATAGGTCATGGACGAATTAACTACATAGGTTCCCGGCATAATTACACTATCCTGAAGCTTTGTCTTCAGGTAAAAGGAGTTCTTATCCTTAATGACACGATTATGCTCCAGCCTGGCAGCAGTACTTTTCTTGGATTCACCCTTGGTAATCTGGAATATAATCTCCCTGCCAGGTGCCTTATCCACCGTATCCGGCCCATAGAGCTGATACGTGAAGGTAAAGGCAGCTTTACTGACATTAATTATGAGAATAATCACCAGGATATAGAAAATGATATTCATCAATAAACGAACAATAAAGCTTGTCACCTTTAATGTTAATTTAACTGCTGTGGACCTTGTCGCCATGTGTTTACCTCTCTAACTTTACTGTGCAGCAGAATTTCCTGATCTCTTCCCATAACCGAACATACAAGTTATCGGAAATTACCTTCTGACTTTCAATAAAAGGCACTGCCTTTACACCATGCATCTTAATGTTCAGTATATTGATCTGAACATGTATTACCGGAACCATCCCTATATTCCAATAATATGAAATATTCTTGCTGCACTTGTCATGCAACAGTATCTATACTTCCATAATGATTGGTAAGATCATCGGATTTCGCTTTGTCTTCTTCCAGATAAAATCGCTGAGGGAATCCTTAATCTCCGTCTTCATCTTGCCCCAGTCCGTATTATTCTTGCTCAGGCATTTATCCAGAGCTTTCTCAACCACAACTCTTGCTTCTTCCATCAGATTCTCGGACTCTCTTACATACACAAAGCCGCGGGAAACAATATCGGGACCCGAAAGTACCTGATTGCTGTACTTCTCCAGGGATATTACCACGATGATTAATCCGTTTTCCGACAGCAGCTGACGGTCACGAAGAACAATATTCCCCACGTCACCGACACCAAGTCCATCCACAAGAATACCCTGTGCCGGAACTTCCCCGGTAATTCCTCCCCGCTCTGCGGATAGGGTCAATACGTCACCGGAGGATATTATGAAGATATTCTCCTTGGAAATTCCAAGGGACTGTGCCAGCTCCGCATGACGTACCAGATGCTTATATTCACCGTGCACCGGTACCGCATACTTGGGCTTTAATAAAGTATACATCAATTTAATCTCTTCCTGACAGGCATGCCCGGATACATGTGTATCCTGATAGATTACCTTGGCACCCTTCATGGTCAGGTCGTTAATTACCTTGGACACCGCTTTTTCATTGCCCGGGATTGGCGTTGAACTAAGAATTACAACATCCCCAGGCTTGATTGTCACCTTTTTGTGAATGGAAGCCGCCATTCTCGGAAGAGCTGCCATCGTCTCACCCTGGCTTCCGGTGGTGATCAGAACCAATTGATCATCAGTATAATTCTTCATCTGTTCGATGTCAATCAGCATATTATCCGGCATCTTGATATATCCCAATTCTCTGGCTACCGATATGATATTCACCATACTGCGGCCTTCGATTACAATTTTTCTGTTGAATTTGGCTGCGGAATTAATCACCTGCTGAACCCGGTCAACATTGGATGCGAAGGTTGCAACGATAATTCTCTGCTTCGCATAATCGGAAAATATAGTGTCAAAGGTCTTTCCGACGGTACTCTCCGACATGGTATAGCCGGGACGCTCCACATTGGTACTGTCACACAGCAGTGCCAGTACACCCTTCTTGCCGATTTCACCGATTCTCTGCAGATCAATGGGTTCTCCAAATACCGGAGTATAATCCACCTTGAAATCCCCGGAGTGGAAGATAATGCCCGCCGGAGTAAAAATAGCCAGAGCCGCTGCGTCTGCAATACTATGGTTTGTTCTGATAAATTCGATACGGAAACACCCCAGATTGATGGACTGACCGTATTTAATCACTTTTCTCTTGGTATTCTTTAACAAATTATGCTCCTTCAGCTTGCTCTCAATAATTGCAGTAGTAAGCTTGGTTGCATAAACCGGAACATTCACTTCCTTCAAAATATAGGGCAGAGAACCGATATGATCCTCATGTCCGTGGGTTATCACAAAGCCCTTTACCTTATCAATATTCTCCTTCAGATAGGTCACATCCGGAATTACCAGGTCAATGCCCAGCATCTCATCCTCCGGGAAGGATAATCCGCAATCAATGACAATAATGCTGTCCTCATATTCAATTGCGGTAATATTCATACCAATCTGTTCCAATCCGCCCAGCGGAATAATTTTAACACCTTTCAAATCAGCTAATTTCGCTATGTTCTTTTCTTTTTCTTTCTCTTTCAAATTTGCACCTCCAATGGTTTATGTACTTTCTTTATCCATTAACTAAGTGCATTCGATAATATTAGATCTAAATAGATTCACTGCCTGTAATTTTCATTCTGCAATTGCTGCAATGACCGTAAAGCTTAACCTCGTGGTCTACCACGTGAAATCCCATGGTCTCCATGATCCGTTCCTCCAATTTTTCCAATAGGTCATCTTGAAATGCGTATACTCTGCCGCATTCCAGGCATATCAAATGATGATGATGGTGGCAAGCCTCTTCACTGCTTCCCTTGCTGATTTCATAACGCACATATCCATCATCAAGATTCAATTTATCTATTAGATTTAATTCTGATAATACTTGAATTGTACGATAAACAGTAGCGATACCGATCTCCGGATACTTTTCTCTGACATAATCATAGATTTCCTCCGCTGTCAGATGCATCCCCGGTCTACTGCTTAATACCTCCAGTATTGCCACTCTCTGGGTGGTAACCTTCAGTCCGTTTTGTTTCAACAAACTCTTAAACTGTTCCTGGCTATCAGGCATATCATCACCTATTTTCATCTAATCCTATCTCTATGCATTTAATATAATTTACATCATTTAATATAATTCAATATCATCCAATAATTCTTTGAAGATAGCAGCTACGGACTGCAGCTCCTTCTCATCCTCGACAATATCGTATACCGCTTCCTCATCGGTATCCTTTGAAATATCCTTCAAAATAAGAGCCTCGGCTTCCTCGTCTCCCTCTGCGGCCGTACTGACCAAGAGATAATCCATTCCGCCCAGTCTCGTCTGCTCCAGTACTTGAAATATAACCTCTTCACCATTCTCTGCGATGAAGTTGATCTCATCCGGTCTATGACTCATAATTCTTCTCTTCCTCTTTCATAAAATACAGTTTATCCAAATATCCCTGCAGTATAATCGCTGCTGCCAGCTTATCTACAACCAACGCTTTTTCCTGATAATCTAATCCGCCCTGATTAAGCACCTGATGTGCGGCCACCGTTGTAAGCCGTTCATCCCAAAGTTCTACCTCAAGACCGGTTCTTTGCCTTAGCTTTTCGGCAAATTTCTCTGATTTTTGCGCCCGTTCTCCAACCGTATTATTCAAATGCTTCGGGTAACCCAATACAATCTT
>JAEZFH010000516.1 GCA_023437885.1 Bacillota bacterium
TAATGTTTTCCCTGCATTATCTTCAAAAAAATCACGAATGTAGGTATTATATTCAAACTGCTTATCAATCGTTGTTTTGCCTTTTTTCTTTTCATCCAAAAGCTGATGATACGCAATGATTGCGTCACCATATGTTTTCTCAGTATTGCTTTTTAGCCATTTCTGAAAAGTAACATTAAAAGAAAAACTCTTACCGATTTTCTCTTTGAAGAAAGCGCGATGTTTTTCGGAACATACAAAATCCGGCTCAATTTTTGTATCTTCGCTAATCAAACCAATTCTTGTTGTATTTTTAATTTTGGGGGATGTTGTCAGCACTTTGCCGGTATCCAGAAAACAGGCAATCCTATCTGTAATTTCCATCTTTCCACCAGAAACAGGCAGGCCGTTTTCTCTACAAAAATCCACCAGTTCTTCTTTTAAATAATAGAAACTTCGAAAGGTATTGCCGTCTAATCGTTTATCTAAGTTTGGTCTTTCGCTCATTTGTATTCTCCATTCAAATTCCTGTTCACATGGCAGGGATAAGGCAACTCCCTAGAGGATCATTTTGGTGAGATTGCGCATAATGAAATCCTGCCTCCAAAGCAGCAGCGGCTATGTCCTTTTTCAGAATAACTGCACTCACAGGATATCCGTTACCCAGCCCTTTTCCCACTGCTATTACCTCGGGGATGATATCGTAATTCATATAGCCAAACCATTTTCCAGTTCTGCCAATTCCACAAGTCACCTCATCAGCAACCGTCAGTACCTCAAAGTCCTGGAGTAAAATACTAAGGGCATGGACTAAGTTGGTTGGTGGCAGCGCTACTAAACCCGAACTATTTCCTGCCTCAAAAACAAAGACACCAACTTCTTGAAAGTTAATCGTACCCAATAATTCTTCATACCATTCTTTTACACTTTTTTCATCTGTACCATTCCAAGAAATACCTCCTACCGCAGTGTTCTGAAGCCTTGCTCCTTCACCGTAGGCCGCTAGATATTGATTTTGCAAGCAAATGCATTTCTTCCCTGGTCTTAATGCTTTTGCTATCTGAATTCCATACTCGACTGCCTCGCTGCCTGAAGACAAGAAAACGCATTTTCCATCAGGAAAACCAGCTATTTCAACCAATTTTTCAGCCGCACGTTCTGCAACCATATCATTGTATTTATACCCAACGTGACATAGCCGTGTCATTTGTTCATGTATGGCAAGCGTAAGCCTTGAAGGCATATGTCCCAAAGAAAGGCACCATACCCCGGCTTCTAAATCCAAGTACTTTTTCCCTGCCTTATCATAAACATAACATCCACTGCCACTAACAATATTTTTAGTATATACCGGAAATCCTGTACTATTGTATAAGTAGCTCAAGCAACTCCTCCTTAATTATAGGTGTGAAAAAATGACTGTAAAAAATAAATATTGTTAAGCATCTTTACTTTTTCGTTACTTTAACCAATAACATCATTGGTCTTCTCATTTCATCCTTCATCCCTGGAAGATCCATCATGCTTTGATCCGGCATTGCTTCTTCAATTACTTCAATAGAGAAACCGCATTGTAATAGCCCATTTATGATTTGAGTGAATGTATGATGCTGTTTTGTTACATCCTGGCCCAAAAAATGTGTTTGGCGCAATCCTGGATAGAAGTAGTTATCAACAGGCCAATATAAGGCCTTACCATCTTTATCATAAATCCAATCCTGATTAACACTTCCCGTAAAAACAGGATGTTCTATATTAAATAGAAAGACCCCGTCCTTCTTTAAAGTCCGGTAAACCTTTTTATAAATTTCATTTAGATTCTCAATGTAATGCAATACCAGGTTTGAAACTGCAAAATCAAAAGTGTCTTCAGGATAATCATAATCATCCAATCCGCATACTTGATAACAAATTCTCTCGTCTGCATTCTTTTCCATAGCTGCTGCAATCATTTTTTCACTTAAATCCATGCCTAATACACTGTCTGCTCCGCATTCAATTGCGTATTTGCAGTGCCAGCCATAGCCACACCCTAAATCCAGAACCTTTTTTCCTTTCAAATCCGGAAACAACGGTTTTAGCTGATGCCATTCACCGGCTCCCTCCAATCCCTTCTGACTACGATACATCTTTGAATATTCCTTAAAAAACTCTTCATTATCATATACATTACTCATTCTTGTCACCTCATTGTATTATTATGTTAGGTACACTCCACCGGCGCCTATCGGAGCAAACGCTCATAATCCCATAAATAAATTGGAATTTAGTAATAGATCTTAACATTTTCAATCTCAACAAACCTTCCAGTGGCTGAATTTGCATAAAGCTCAACTTGATACATTGGATCAACTGTAAATTCTATTAATTGTTTTGTTGACAACTCAATTGAAATAAATTTACTATTTTCATTTTTAATAAGATTACCAAAAACATTTTTGAGCATATCAAAATCATTATGAGAATACGCTCCTCTAATAATTACTTTATTTATTCCATCAATTCCTTTATCTCTTGAATTTGGAACCATGTACTGATTCATGAAGTCCCTTGATTTTTCATCCTTCATTTCTTGAAATCCTATTTGAAATGGTACTTTCTCAAAAAATGGAATATAACAATTTCTCCAAGGCATTCTTCTGGTTAATAAATTGAAAAACCACTTAAATTCCAGCCATTTTGGCAAAGTCACAGGAATGTTTTTTTGATTCAAGATCTGATACAGTTCATCTATATTCTCTATATCCAACATAAGGCAGACCATTCCTCTATGTCCTTCATTATACTTTTTTGACCATTCCTTAACCCAACCTCCACCATCGGTGTTTAAGATATTCACCATTTCCAAGTACTCATTACCTATCCATAAATTAGAAACTTTAAAACCTTTTGTTCCCTTTCCCCATTTAGGCTCATATGGAAAATCGGCGTTTCTAATATCATCAATTATGTTTTTGTCTTTTTGATACTTTTCATTAATATTTACTACAAAATGGTCTAATTTCATCAAAACGCTCCTCTAAAAATTACTTATCGCTAACTAGCTTAAACTTTCTAACTGGCTCATTTTGTGTATATCAAGCCACGGTATCCTCCTAAACAGTTGATGTTCTTTCAATAAATAAGCAAGACAGACCGCGTCGTCAATGTCCCCGCCAATATCTGTATCAAGTAATATTTTTTCCATTTATAAAACCTCCTGTATTTGGTTCTTTTTGATACAAGAGTTTATTGCAAATCCCCATGCTGCACCTCCTTGTTTTGATATTCTCATTATATCGTTCCTCTGGATACTCCATAGTTCGGCCTAGATATATGATCTATACTGAACTTTTAATTATTTCGATTTTTTGCTCCCCACTCACACAACTCTTCCAAAACGGGTAATAGAGTTTCTGCTTTATCTGTCAGACTATACTCTACTTTAGGAGGGATTTGAGGATACTCTTTCCGTTTCACCAATCCATCCGCTTCCAATTCTTTTAATTGAGAACTCAATACTTTAAAAGTAATAGTTCCTATTTGTCTTTTCACTTCATTAAAGCGAACCGGTTGGTTTTCTGCTAAAAGGTATAAAATAACCATCTTCCATTTACCACCAATCACTGACATTGTATAACCAAAAGGTGTATCTTGAATATTTTTATCTTTACCATTAAAATCAGCCATACCCATATTTACACTAACCTTTCGAATAGTACCTATCAATATAGTGCGTACTTTTTTTTTATTTGAGCTTAGTATAAACTAAGCTTACTTTAAAGTAAAGGAGAGATAATAATGACTAATACTAAAACCTACAATCACGGTCTTCCATGGGAAGACGAACACGGCATCGCCCAAGGTTACTGCGTTAACGGCACTATATACATTTCGGGGCAATTCTCCCATGACATGCAGGGCACGTTTATTGGGGAGGGCGATATCGAGGCACAGACGAGACAAACGCTAAAGAATCTTGATCGCGTACTGGCTGGGTTTGGTGCTACAAGGTCGAACATCGCTGAGATGGAGATTTTTCTGACAGACCCACAAAAACATTTTGAAAAGTGCATCGGTATTTTTAAGGAGTATGTGGGCGACCATCGACCAGCCGGCACCCTCGTCGGTGTGTCAGGTATGGCATTCCCTGACCAGCTGATTGAAATTCGTGCTGTAGCACATATTAACTAAATTGCTCACCGGGGTAGCGAGGTGGCAGGAGATCAGACATCGAAACGCAGGATTATTATTAGCGCAAGAGTTGTTGCTAAGTAAATATAACATTATAAAATAGTCCACCTCACAAGATGAACCGCTCCCTCACTTTTTGACAGGGAGCAGTTCATCTTACGCCCCTTTTTTAGTTAATCATGTAGAACAATGGTAATTTATGTATTAATATGTGTTTTTGGAAAGATATGTATTGACTTTTGTAATATATTATTGTATTATAATACCATAATATGTAAATATAATCCATTGATATTCAACTTAATTATCGATAGTTATCCATCGATACCTATATCCATGCTAATTCTGGCGTTTTATCCATACATTTAAATACACTTTAAACTCTCTTACGCACCCACTAAATTCGCACATTATAAGAATGACATAAAACCATACGGGATTATGAAAGGAGGCGTTTATGTTGAAGTGTTATCCGCACTACTCAGATACTTCATAAAAAGGACCAGGCAAACGGCGGTTACTGGTTAATTCAAATGAAAAGGAGGTAATACCTATATGAGTAATAGTGAAGTAAAAACAAAGTACGGAAGGGCTCTTTCGCTTATTCTCGCTTTATGTATGATTATGATTTTTAGGTGTTCACCGGCAAACGCAGCTGTTTCAGACATTCAAGGTGACCTTGCCCTTAACAAGACCGCAACCGCATCCTCCATTGAAGGCAGCGGTTATGAAGCCGCCAAGGCTTTCGACGGGAATACAACCACCAGATGGGCATCGCTTGAAGGCACAGACCCGCAGTGGATCTATGTTGATCTTGGGTTGAATGCGAATATAAGCGGGGTGAAACTTTTGTGGGAGGATGCTTATGCGAAATCGTATCAGATTCAAATATCCGCAGATAAGTCCCAATGGACGGACGTATACTCTACAACAAGCGGTAACGGCGGAGAAGACCTGATTAGCTTTGAACAGAAAAATGCAAGGTATGTAAGAATGTATGGCAGCCAGCGAGGGACTTCCTACGGCTATTCTTTATTCTCTTTCGAGGTTTACGGCACCGGCGGTCCGGAGCCCCAGGTTCCGGCGGTACCTGCAGGCCTGTCTGCAACAGCAGCAAGCTCGTCAAAGATTGATGTATCGTGGTCAGCGTCGCTAGGGGCAACGGGGTACGATTTGGAAGCAGACGGAATCGTAGTATCTAATGTTACAAGCCCGTATGCGCATACAGGACTTGCAGCAGGCTCTCTGCATAATTACAGGGTGCGAGCTAAGAACACCAACGGGACAAGCTCCTGGAGTTCACCGGTAAGCGCAACTACTGAGAGTGGAGGAACCGGAGGTATCAATATGCCATTTCCGCAGCAAGTGAATTTTACTGGATGCATAAAGCCTAATAATGTAACACAAGCACAGATGAACAATACCATCAAAAGCTATTATGATTATTGGAAGAGCGCCTATATTAGAGAATCAAACGGAACAACCCCAGGCGGCGGATATTATGTCGAAATGAAAGGGACCGGGGGCACAGGAAATGAAATAACAACTTCAGAAGCTCATGGCTATGGGATGTTGATATTCACTATCATGGCAGGTTATGACAGTCAGGCTAAAATGTACTTCGACGGAATGTACAACATGTATGACAAACACAGAAGCAAAATTGACAGTGATTTAATGTCATGGCTGATTGACAAGTCCGAGCTCACCTCAAAGGATTCGGACAGCGCAACGGACGGGGATATGGACATCGCTTATGCTCTTTTGATGGCTCATAAGCAGTGGGGATCTAATGGAAGTATTAATTACCTTTCCGAAGCAAGACGCATTATAACGAATGGCATAAGAACAAGTGATATGAGTCTGAGTTCTAAAAGAACGATGCTTGGTGATTGGGACACAGATCCACTCAGCACCCGTTCCTCTGACTGGATGACAGGGCATTTCCATACGTATTATAATGCAACAAATGATTCTTTCTGGAATGATGCAGCAAATACCGCATATGGATTGATAACCCGGATAACCGGGAACTATGCCAGCAATACAGGATTAATGCCTGATTTTATTGTAGGTGATCCGGCAAAGCCTGCACCGCCAAACTTTCTGGAAGCGGATACCGATGATGACTACTCCTGGAACGCATGCCGCTATCCATGGAGGATTGCGATGGACTATGCACATTATGGGACCACCGATTCCAAGAACGCATGTAATAAGATGGTCAACTGGATTAAAACAAAGACCGGGAATAATCCGTCCAATATCAGGGCAGGTTACAAGCTGAACGGTGATCAGCTTACTTCAGATACAAGTGCGGCCTTTACCGCTCCATTTATCGCTGCCTGTGTAGTGGACAGCGGTCACCAGGATTACCTGAATGCTGGCTGGAGTAAGATCAGCAATTTAAAGGAAGGCTATTATGGGGATTCCATAAACCTCCTCTGTATGCTGTTCATTTCCGGAAACTGGTGGAAACCTACTGGCTTTTGAGGATTTAAGGTTACCATTGAAGCTACGGTAATAATATACTTTTGAATTTATTTAAAAATAATCCCATAACCACTGCAGCAAAGTCTTTAAAATCCTATATAACTTTCAAAGTTAAAGCCTTGAATGCTATGAATTCAAGGCTTTATATTTTGCAAAAAACCTCATAAAAACTATCCTTAACGGTAACTTCCCATCTTCTATTCGTTGGCTTTCTTACCAGTTCTAACTACTTATTGATGTTATAAACGGTTTATCCATAGTTTTATTGTGTTGCCATCTATGTAAATAAATAGCTTGTCATTGACAAGGAACCCATCATGCAGTTGTTGTTATAAATCGATATCTTATCCTCTTCATCGAAAGCGCCAAGTATATATAGAATTGGGTTAAAATGATCCGGCATAGGTACGGCTAATTTTGCTGCTTCTCCCAAACTCAGATAATGGATGACATTCTCATGATTGCTATTTTCAATATTTTCTTTAATATAATCATCAAACTTATATGCCCAATCAAAACCTTTGTCCTTTATTCCCCAATCAATCATTCGCAGATTGTGAACAATATTTCCGGTGCCAAACAAAAGAACACCTTGATGCCTTAAGGATTTTAACTCCTTGCCTATCTGATAATGAACCTCCGGCGGTGCGGAGGCATCTATACTAATTTGAAAAACAGGGATATCTCTTTCGGGGTACATATGGACCAGAACAGACCAGGTACCGTGGTCAATACCCCAGGAATTATCAAACGCACTTTGCTTGTTGATTAAATCTTTTACATTCCCCGCAAGTTTCGGATTGCCGGGGGCATTATATAGAATCTCATATAACTCTTTAGGAAATCCGTACATATCATAAATAGTCTTTGGATTTTCCTCATTCAAAATCTTTGTGCCTTTCGTATACCAATGAGCGGAGATTGATACTATTGACTCAGGCTTAGGTATTTTCTTCACCATTTCCCTCCAGCTCCTCGTATAGTGGTTATCTTCTATTGCGTTCATAGGCGAACCATGACCTACAAACATCATCGGCATTTTAGACTTATTGTCAACTCCTTTTCATTTAATATGCATTAATCGATATATAATAGCGGTTCCTTTATGCTTATTTCTTGTGTTCACCCAATATTGTCAAGAATTTCCTGATAGCGCTTCGTTGCCAATTCACTTGGTTTATTTTTTTCACAAAAAGAGAGCTTTGCCAATTTAGGGACAACGCGCTCAACAACAATCATTCCGTCAACGAGTTTAGAACGCAATGCTTCAAAGGTTTCTAAGAAACGCTTATCCTCTTTCGCCCGATTGTAAAACGATAAAACGTAAACATACATAAAAAGGTTGTAATTGTTAAAGGGGTATTCTACTTGCATAAACAATGTACCCATTCCATAGTGACAAGGTCCAATCGGCCTTCTGATTGTCCAATGCTCCAATAAAAAGTCTACCGCTTTGTCAAGTTTGGGCTCCTTGTTGAGATAATCGCTGAAAAGAAATGCGTTCAGCGCGGTAAGCGTAGGCATTGGGTTTGAATATTCTGTTTCAGGACCGCGCCCGAAAGAGAATTTATTACAACGCCAGCCGCCGTCGGTATACTGCGTTTCAAGAAGGTGCCGGAGTGTTTTTTGTTTTCTGTCGTCTGAAGCATAGCCCATACTGCAAAGCAGATGAGCGGCATTGGTAACATGGCAGGGAAGAATACCGCCGGTTGGATACAACTTAAAACGACCGTCCTTCGTCCAAGCACGGAAGAATAATTCCGATACCTCTTTCAAGACTGGGTTTGATGACTCTACGCCCAATTCTAACAGCATAAGCGCACTGTTATATGCTGAGAATGGAGAACCCTTTAACAAACGTTTGTCAGGCGTGGTCCAGTAATCAGATCCATTATCATATCTGCGTGACAGTATCGCCTCAACATCTGATAAATATTGATTTTTAACCATCTTTTAGTCACCATCCTTTATATAATTAAATTCTTGTTTATCTACCCGTTATTTAAATTCTCCACCATAAGCACTGTTTCGTCAACTGCCGTTTTGGTAAATTCTGTTCGCCCTGCTATTCACCAGTGCAGAGTAATTCAGATTGCTTTAGCAGGACAAAAATGCCCCGATCAAGAGAAATGCCCATAACCCTATGGATAGACTGAAATTTTACTTTCCTTGAACATCAAAAATAAAATAGTTCTTCAAATTTCTTATCAAGAGCTATGCATAAAATCAATGCTAATTTAGCTGTTGGATTAAACTGACCTGTTTCTATGAAACTGATTGTATTACGGGATACCCCGACTAACTCTGCCAGTTCCGCTTGCGAAAGACGATGTTCATCTCGTGCTTGTTTTAGATTGTTCCTTAAAATTAGCGTATCTTCTTTTTTCATTCGCTAATCCTCATAAATTAATTAAATACAAGGTAAGCATAGCGATAAACGCTAAGCAAAATAAAGCACCCACGATAATATTGAATTTATTTTTCGTCTTGGCGAATGAAAAGAAGTTGTTCCTCTCTTTTCGGCTCTTGGACAGGATTTCATCCTTTTTCATCTCGTTCCTCCTAAGTTTGTTGAGTGGGGTGGATCGACTCGTCTATAAGCGCAGACATGCCCGCTCACCGCCGTACCTGCTTCTTCCTGCATCGGCCTATTACTTCCCAAATGACACCCGCGAGGATCAAGATGACAAATGAAACGGTCCAAATGATCCACCAATTATTTGCTCTTGCACCGCCGGGGTCTACTCCGTCGGTATTGAATAGCATTGCCAGCGCAAATCCTCCAATATAACCGCCAACCGTAGAAATCATTATCTTTCGCCTGTCAAAAATAGCGGCGATAATCACAGCGGTAAGACCGGCAATAAGTAAAATCAGCGGATACTGAAATGACCCGTGCAACTCCCAAAAGATAAACCTAACAAGCAAAAAGCATAAACACAGTGCTATGGCTGTTCCAACTGCCCAAATAATCCGATTTCTCACACTCGTTTGCATAGTGATACCTCCTCAATATAATAAAATTGCCAAGTTTTGTTGTCAATCCTATTATTCAGCCGCCAAGTTTTCTTGTCAATATCTTTTGCCAAGTTTTCTTAGCAAAAAGCCAAGGTGATAATCTCTTGCCCAATACAACTGCCAATTTATTGAACACAACATTGCCCATTTTCTGATGCCTATTTTAAACCGCACACGAAACCAATCACAATGTCCGTTTCCAGTTCATTCAATGGAAAAACGACATTACGCTTGGTGAAATGATGGTCAGTGAAGGTCTTACAGTAAAAATCGAACCCATCTATATGGTGAGGATAGAAGCAGGTCCGTGGGTTGTATTGATATGGTCTAGGCTGCATTTTTTAGCAACATAGACCATATCCTTTAAATTCATGACCCAAGGGATACTGTTATGGTTATTTTACTGTTTAAGTCTACCAATTGATCCTCCACCGATTGGTATATAATCCCACCTCTTACTATATCTAAAGAATAGCTGTTTACAAAAACAATTTCAATATTTGCCTTCTTTTTATTCACTTCCTTTTTCCATTCAATAACATCTGATTTACTCTTCCCGATAAAATCAGGAACATAAACCTTACCCAGGGACAGGTTGATTTTTAAGTACTCTCCCTTTGGCAGATAGGTATCCGTATAATTTTGGCCATAAAGCTTTCCTTCTTCATAGGTCTCGCTGTAGCATTCATTAATTATATACGGCACCGCATTGGTATCACACCATAACTTTAGATCCTCCGGGGTAAGACCTCCGAAGTTTTTCATCAAAATTCCATGATCAGTCTGGGATACCCATACCAGAATTTCCCGATCAAGGTCGATTGGCTCATCTAAAATACTCTGGTTTGTAATCGTACCTTTTGCTTTATTGGTATTTGTGTCATATATAAACGTAAGCTTTAAATTAGCTCCTTTTTGATTAATCTCGTCCTTCCATTTGATTATGTCCGACTTCGTTTTTCCAATAAAGTTTTCTACTACCACTAATCCAAGAGAATGATACACAGTAAGTACTTTATTTGATTCAATAAAGTCCTCGGGCTTACAATCCTGATCATACAGCTTTCCTGTAGAATAATCGCTGCTATAAATACTAATTACATTTAATGTTATCCCTTTTTGCATTGCCCAGGCCTTTGCATCATTTAAGCTAAGTTTCCTCAAGTCTTTTGCACGGATTCCGCTGTTTACGGCAATCGTAAGTAAAATTGTCTCACCCTCTTTTACCCCTTGATTTGCTTTTATATTCTGCTTAATTACGGTCTGATTTTCAGCTTTTACATTTTCAACTTCGCGATAGCTTACAATAATGTTTAAATTCTTAGCTAAAACTTCTGCTTCGCTTTTTGACATACCTCTAAAGTCTGGAGTGATAACCTTTCTTTCCTCTTCCTTTAATACCAGTGTAATAATCTTCTCCTCGCTAACCTTTGTACCAGCAGTAACCGTCTGAGATTCAATGATACCCTTCTCTCCCACTTCATCTATATTTTTTAGGAATACCTTAATGCCATAAAGTGCTGCTAAACTATTTGCTTCTCCTTTGGATAGACCTATAAAATTGGGTACCGTAATCTTTCCTTCTTCTTTAGCAATTTGAATTGTTATTATCTGCTTCTGATCAATTTCACTGCCGGCCAAGATATCCTGGCTTATGACTGTATCCACCAAAGCTCCGCTAACCTTAAGTTTAAAAAATACGTTAATTCCATTAAGTGCAGCTAGTTCCGAAGCCTCACTTCTGCTCATTCCTTTAAAGTCAGGCACCACAATCGCTTTTCCTCTGGAAATACTAACTTCCACCATATCCTTATGTGTTATCTTCGTGTCCTTTCTGATATTTTGATAGAATATTTTTCCATACTCAACATCTGCATTATATTTCTCATGCATGGTAACCTTCATTTGATTATCTGTCATCCATTGCAAAACATCAGCTCTGGATTTCCCATAAAAATCAGGCATTTTAATAGTCTCACCATAACCCTCGTTGCCGCTTGATATATAAACTACCATTCGGTTTTTCCGCAGAAACAAATCAGCAGACCCATCAATCAGTTCGTAGTTTATCACCTCATCCTTGGGGACTACTTCGCTTGTTTCATACTTTACTGTTATCCCTGTCATTTGATTCTCGGCAATCCAGGTCTTTATCTCTGATAATTTCATACCTTTGATATCCGGAAGCGCAACTGCTTCCTCCGGGTCCGCTCCCATAGAATACTGTACTGTAATAACAGTACTTTTACCTATTTTTGTACCCTGTTCGATATCTTGGGCTATGACATTATCTTTTGCAATTTCCATAGAATAGACCCCATTTAAAACTGTGTTTTTATGTTCTTTTAGGACCCATGCCTGTACTGCCTCCAGCTGCCAGTTTGACATATCTGGGACGGCGACCCTTCCTAACCATAAAAAAAGTAGAATGAGGACGCAAACAAACAGAACTAAGGCTCCGGCAACAATGATGTGTCCTCGCTTTTTCTGCACCGGAATGAAGGTTTCTTCCTGGAAACTTTCCGGCTTATCATTTGATATATCTTCAAGAAAACTCTTTTTTTCCTTCATTATAATGCCATGCCTTTCATCAATGCCTGCAAACTTTGGGCTGCAGGCACAAGTTTGCAGGCGAATTATGCTTTACAATAAATCACACTTCCTCTTATTCTACTTCCAGCTTACCATCCTTAAGCCTTAGTGTGATATCACTGCTTCTTGCCACATCGTCGGAATGGGTAACCAAAATAATTGTTTTGTCATAATCATGAGCTAACTGTTTAAACAGCGCAATAATCTCCTTAGCAGTTGCCGTATCCAACGCTCCGGTGGGTTCATCCCCAAGGATTAATTCCACATCTTTAGAAAGTGCTCTTGCAATTGCCACTCTTTGCTGCTCACCACCGGATAATTTCGTTACAAGCCGCTCTGCTTTTGATTGTACAATTCCCATGGAAGACAGTATTTTGTATGCTATTTCCTTTGTCTCTTTGCCGATCTTCCTGTCAACAATCATCATGTTTGATTCCACATTTTCCACTCCTGTCAGGTAATCCGTCAAATTATACTTTTGGAATATCATCGCCATATGATTACGTCTGAACTTTGTGTATCCTATGCTTTTGATATCCTTTCCCTGATACAGGACTTTTCCTTTTTCCGGAACATCCAAAGCACTGGCTATCGCTAACAACGTTGTTTTTCCGGAACCCGATGGTCCAAGTATTGTATAAAACTTTCCTTTTTCAAATTGGAAGGAAAGGTCATTGAGTATCATCCTCTTTTTCCCTCCATCTATGTAACCATAATATAAATGCTCTAATTCAAATATCGTTGACATGATCAAACTCCTCACTTTCTAATTCTGTAGTGACTCTCTTGGTTTATACCCCAGAATAATCGTTAGCGGCGCTCCTGCTGAAAGGATTACAAGCCCTAAGCTCATAATAAGTAACTGGTATATCACCTCACCGTCAACAGATACATTAAATTCTCTGGCCACATCACTAATCTTAACCTCATTCTTGTTTGCTCCTCCCAGATCAAAGGAAATCATCCCCATCTCAGATTGTGTATTTTCTTCCACTAACTGGGTATTTACAATCCAGGAAGCAGAATAATCTGCAGTAAATTTGCTTGCTGTTGCAGCCACTGTAAATGCCAAAATGGATACCATAAGGATTTCCAGTACAAACTGAGATAAAATCTTCAGCCTGCCTTCACCGCTTGCTAACAGCAGTCCAATCTCAAACCTGCGATCTCTTACAAATATTGTTATAATTGCCAGCATGATCATGGTACCTGCTATGAAAACTACCACCAATAGTATAGAAATCACAGTACTGATTAAGTCAAGAGGTCTGGTTAAAGCTTTGAATTCATTATCATTGGCATATAAGGTAATATAATCGCTTGGCATTTGTTTTATATGTTGATGTATAAAGGTATCTATGTCCATGGGATCTTTTAAACGAAAGCTAATGGAAGTTGCACTACTTTCATCTGACTGGGTTCCCGCTATTTTTTTAGCACTCTCCAAGGATGTATATAGCTGATCCACGGTATAAGAAGAACTACCTTTAAAAATACCAATGACTTCAAATGAATAAGTCTGCTGATCTGAACTTGAGGTTAAATCAATCCTATCTCCCGGTGCCAGGTTGTTTTTACTTGCAAATTCTTCTGATATTAAAAGTGTATCATTTCCTTCATCTGAGCTATTACGCAGCCGCCCCTGTGTAATCATATAAGTGCCTTCGTCAAACTCTTGAGGATTATCCGCATTACTGCCTATCACAATGAATGGCGTACCCTGGTCAGAGGACATTGGAGCTGCCATGGTGATACTTACTTCCTCTCCATCACCACCTCCAAGCTTTACAGCACTTTTCAGTTCTTTATTAAAAGCTGTGGTAAGTTCCGTTATAAATAGTTCTTCTACCAAAGAATCCTTTGCTATTTCTTTTGCCAGAGTGACGGAAAGGTTTAACTTTGAATAGTCTTGCTGTGAAAGCTGATCTTTCATTGCCTTTGAAAAGTCTGCTTTCATTTCAACTACTGCCCCCAACGATCTTCGTACATACGTCTTGGATTGATTCACGCTGTTTTGAATGATAATTCCAGTAAAAACCAGTCCATATACGACAAATAATATGACAAATATCATGATGGCCTTTGTTGGCTTCCTAATAAGGCTTAGGAAAGCATGTTTTATTGATCTCATATCACTTTTCCTCCTGTTTTCTAATCGGCTTACCGCCATAAAGCAAATGTTAGCAAAGCCATGTGTGATTCTTGTGTGAGTTTTGTGTGACCTTCATGAGAGTTATACTTTTTCTCTCTTTCACACAAACAACACATCAAAGTTATATAATGCTTTTATTAAATCAAATGAGGAAGGATTATGTTTTTATGAGCTATGGAGTATTGGTGGTTGAGGATGACCAAAAAATGAGTGAGATATTAGTAGATTATCTGGAAACGGAAGGCTACCAAGTCTATCGTGCCTTCGATGGTATCGAGGCATTATCCCAGTTTGAGCGGGAAGAGATTCAACTGGTTATCCTTGATATCATGATACCAGCCCTGGACGGATGGTCAGTATGCCGCCGCATAAGACAAAAATCCGATGTCTTAATTATAATCATCAGTGCCCGCAGTGAAGAGGAGGATAAACTATTAGGCTATGAGCTTGGAGCCGATGAATATATCACTAAGCCTTTCAGCCCTAAGGTTCTTCTTGCCGCAATTGCTGCCCTTTTAAAACGAAGCTTGGCAGCTTCTATTCCTGACACCCTAATACGCCGGAAAGAACTAGCGATAGATAAAGAAGCTTATACCGCCATGCTCTCCGGTAAAAAACTGCCCTTAACCATTAAGGAATATGAGCTCTTGCTGAAGCTGATGGAAAATCCAGGTAAGGTATATCGCAGAGAAGTATTGATTAATGCGATCTGGGGTTATGATTACTTTGGAGACGGCAGAGTGGTAGATACGAATGTAAAAACACTGCGAAAGAAGCTCGGTCATTGCTCTCAATATATTCAGACCGTGATCGGTGTTGGCTATAAATTTGAAGCAGAAAATTAAAAACAGCAAATAAGTATACCTTATTGGAGGAAACCATGAAAATATCGCTATCTGCAAGAATGTTACTATTAACCCTTGGCTCCTTTCTGCTTCTGATATTTGGTATTATTGCGTCGTTATATCTTTATTTCAACCGTTTCTATGAACCGGAGAAAATCAACCAAATGATAAATGCAATTGATAAATTCACCTATGAACTGGAAAACAGTCAATGGACCGACGAACAACTTTATTCCGAGGTCTCTGAATTTATGAAAAACCAGAATGTCACTATGAGTATTCAGCCTCAACTAACACAATTAATGACAGCTCCGGCACAACTGGTGCTAAAGGACTCCATACCTGATTATTTTGTTATAGATAATAAAATCTCTAATACAAATACTATATCCCCTTTGGCATCTGTCTCCCTTACGTCCCTGGAAGACTCTTACCCCTACGCCACTGTTTCATCTGCTAATATAAATGGTTCCCTTGTACTGTATCCTGCGGTCCCCGCAACGGTATATAATGCAATCACTGTAGAAATTTTCGAAAAAAAAGGTGTAAGTTATACCATCAGTAACATTCTTAATACCAATTACAGACAGGTTAATTTCATAAAACAAAGCACATTAAAAAATGGTGAAGTAAAGATTACCAGTGTGAATCTTTCTCTTCAATCCGTCGATGAAGTAACTAATTTTTTAATCCGTTTCTTCCCTTTCTTAATCAGCGCCTCTATTCTGCTATCCATTATTATGGTATTCGTATATTCAAGAACCATCTCTAAACCCATAATAAGCATAACAAAAACTGCCAATCGTATGGCTAATATGGAGCTTGGCATCTCCTCTGACATCAACCGCAGTGACGAATTAGGTGCCTTGTCTGCCAGTCTTAATACTCTGTCTATTAATTTAAAAAATGCTTTGGACGACCTTAGTCTTGCAAACACCAAATTAACTGCTGATTATGAAAAAGAAATATGTCAGGAAAAAGCCAGAAAGGAATTTGTTGCAAATGTTTCCCATGAGCTTAAGACGCCGCTTGGAATAATAAGAAGCTATACGGAAGGAATCCGAGATGGTGTAAAATCAGAAAAGAAAGAGCACTATATGGAAGTAATCTTGGATGAAATCACCCATATGGACCAGATGATTCTGGAAATGTTAGAAATATCAAGATATGATGCCGGTGCTGTCACCTATCAGAAAAGATCTTCTGATATCAAGCTCTGCATAGATAGATCAGTAAAAATCTTTTCTGAAAAAGCACTTGATAAAGGAGTAGCCTTTCGTATCCAGGGTGAATTCGGCTCCGTTATGATGGATGAGAAAAAGATTGAACGTGCAATAAATAATCTAATCGAAAATGCAGTTAAATACTGTATCCCGAATTCTGTGATACGAATCCTGGGGAAACGTTCTGGCAATGATCAAAAAATTGAAATCGAAAATTACTGCTCTGCATTAAGCGAGGAAGCCTTAAGTAAAATCTGGGACAGATTTTACAAAACCGATACCTCCCATAACCGCGATACCGACGGAACCGGGCTTGGTCTTTCCATTGTAAAGTCCATTTTAGAAGGTCATGGATGTTCTTATGGGGTTCATAACACAGATCATGGGATTTGCTTTTCTTTTGTACTGGATACTGCCGAACACCCTATTGACTTGTAATTCCTTACAGTTTATCATGTATATAGTCCCAATCATGCATTGGTGTATTGATTAAAAGGTTCATTTGTTAATTTATTTATTATTCATTATGAGTGTATGAATACTCCAACCTACAAATATTTGCAAATATTGTCGGGTATTTATTCTTAAATCATATTATACTTAACGTGAAAGGAGAAGTACATGGATACACTGGAAAACATGAAGCAAGCGATTGATTATATCGAAAGCAATCTTGACCGCGAAATTGAATATGCCAGAATTGCACAAATCGCATTATGCTCTCAATATCACTTTCAGCGCATGTTTGGTTTCCTAATAGGCGTACCTCTATCCGAGTATATCAGGCGGCGCCGTTTAACCCTTGCCGCTTTTGACTTGCAGAATGGTAACGAAAAGATCATTGATATTGCTTTGAAGTATGGCTATAATTCACCTGATTCGTTTTCTCGTGCATTTATAGCAATGCATGGAATTATACCGTCAAAAGCAAGAGAAAAGGGCATATCCTTAAAGGCGTATCCTCGTATCACATTCTCTTTATCACTAAAAGGAGTGGTTGAGATGAATTACAGAATTGAGCAAAAAGCTTCATTTACCGTTGTAGGCATAAAGCAGAGATTTTCTCATGTTGAGGGTTTGGGTGAAAGCATAGGGAAGATGTGGCGAGAGACACCTGCTGAAGCAATCGGGCAAATCGCCGGGCTTGGGGATGGACTGGTGGGTGTATACAGCGGAATGTATGAAGACAACACGACTGATTACTACATTGCCGCCATAACGGAAAAAGATTGTCCCGAAACGATGAGTAAGCTTGAAATACCAACTCTTACATGGGCAATATTTGAAATAACCGGCCCCATGCCTACGGCTATGGCAGAAATATGGGGACGGATTTTTTCCGAATGGTTTCCTACATCCGGTTATGAGCACGCAGAAGCACCTGAAGTGGAGTGGTACTCAAACGGTGATCTGAGCTCGCTTGATTACAAAAGTGAAATATGGATCCCGGTTATTAAGAAGTAATGTTCTTTACTAAAAAAAATTAACTGCTGAAGAGTTTTGCTCCTTAGCGGTTTAAAAGTTAAAAACATCCCCGTCTCAATAAATTTATAGTGTCTTTTTGATGAGATATTATAAGCTTTAGTCAGTAAAAAGGAAGTATCAGTCTTAAATTCCCCGATACTTCCTTTTTTATTTGGCTATTAAATTCCTTCCTTAATACTCCATATGACTCACGAAGTGCATAACCGTCCTCTTAAATTAATGTAAAAAACTTCTGTATTCCCCTTTATCAGATTTATATAAGGTATACTTTTTGATTATCCCGCAGCCCATATTTCTATTTCAATTTTTATTGCTTCCAAACCTAAAGCGTTTACATAAGCAATTGTCATAGAAGGAGGAATTTCTCCGAAAAAGTCGCAATAGGTTTTATCAAAATAATCCCACTCAATCTCTTCCACCGACCATATATTTACTTTTATAACGTTATCAGGCTGTAAATCTATACTCCTAAGTAAATTTGATATATTTATAAATGTATTCTTTACTTGCTGATTGAATTCTTCAGGAATATTTCCATCCAAATCTGCCCCGATTTGTCCTGAAAATGTATAAAACGTTGAATTGGGATTTATTTTTGTTATATGAGTATAATTCCCCACAGCTTTGCTTATTCTTCCTGAAGAAGATAACCTTGTAACTACATTATTATTCATTTGATAACATCCTTTCTCTGTTGGATAAATAATTTCTAACACTATATACGATCAATATATATACAGTTATCCACTGCCAGAAATTTACTCTACAAAAACAGAGATGGAATGTTCGTTATTTTTTGTACTGCTATTTATGTAAACCAATCCCATTCCCTCACCACCCTTTCGATTGATTATATAGTTGGCAAAAGATATAGTCAAGTATTTATTTACAAAACTGACAGGCAGGGCAAGGTGGTACACACCTTGCGATTTTGCTCAAAGCTCCCTTGTGGGATGCATGCATAGGCTTTACAACTGCCTCCACATGCCTTATATTGCAGCACCCTATGCGATATCGTCTGATATTTTTATTGTTACTGCGGTTCCTTCCCCTTTTCTGCTCTGGATATCAAGCTGCGCGTCTCTCCAGCCCTCGATACGTCTGCTGACATTGAAAAAACCGACCCCTTCGTTTGCGGATTCGAGGTTTCTCAATTTATCAAGCTTTTCCACTGACATCCCTGTTCCTGTATCACAGATCCCTATGATAATAACACCCTCGCTTTTTTTTACTGATATAAGGACGGTTCCGCCGGCGTCTTTTTTGCACAGCCCGTGCTTTATAGCATTTTCCACTAAAGGCTGAATACAAAAAGAAGGTATTTCCATACTCAAAAGTTCCGGGTCAATATCGTATTTAACGTTGATCAGCTCGCCGAAACGAGCTTTTTCTATTTTAACATAGGCTTTAATCAACTCAATTTCTCTCTCTAACGGAACTATCATTAATTTATGATCAATGTCAAATACAAGTCTTAAATATTTACTGAAATCAACAAGCAAGTTCGCCGCTTTTTCGCTGTCCTTATAGCAAAACGATACCATAGTGTTAATTGTATTAAACAAAAAATGAGGCTTTATCTGCACCTGGAGAAAAGCGAGCTCATTATTCATTGCCTCTTCATTTGATGCCTTTAGCGCCGCAAGATTATCATGACTGTATCGTATCAAAACCCTAGCCAGCAGATATGAACAGAGGAATATAAAACACGCGACAAAAATCTCCATGAGCATATCGCTGTCCAATTCCCCTGCGAAATATATTTTGACACCGGGCAGCAAAACAGCGATTATGCTCATAAAAAAAATCCGACGGGTTAGCTTCACATTGGAAAAAATAGTGGAAGCAAAAATCGGAAGAAGGTAAGAGCATAACAAAACTTTTGCAATGTCATGGGTCAAAGAAAGGTAGAGGGAAAAGACTATAAAAAGCGAAATTGATAAATATTCTTTCGTTGAAAGTGAAAACCCGGCGGAGCGAACAAACATCTCGACCGACAAATTTAAAACGAAAAAACCTATCGCAGGTAAAATGATATAATTCCGCAGATAAACATCGGGAGGCCAGGCAAGGACCTTTCTTGCCGCGAAATACCAGATCACGTGTGCCAGGATTATAAGGACAGCCGTGACATGACCGGCATTTACAATATAATGGCACCATTTTTCTAAAGCTATCGGCGTTTTTTTTCTGGCATTAATCTTGTATCTCACCCGTTTTTCAAATTTAACAGCGGGTAAA